>NZ_LOSU01000037.1:0-1229 GCF_001522185.1 Burkholderia sp. RF2-non_BP3
GGTGGATTCAACCGGTCGATGCAACAGCTTGATGGAATCGTTCAGCCGGTGTATCGAAGTTTAGTGTCTTGCGTGGACGTTCGTTGAGCCGTCGGGCAATGGCGTTGAGCTTGGCTTGCGAGTAGGCAGAGAGGTCGGTTCCTTTTGGGAGGTACTGTCTCAGCAGCCCGTTCGTGTTTTCGTTCGTGCCGCGTTGCCAGGGATGCTGGGGATCGCAGAAGTAGACCTTGATGTCCGTCGCGACAGTGAAGCGCTTGTGGCCAGCCATCTCCGTGCCCCGATCCCACGTCAGCGATTTATACAATTCCTGCGGAAGCTTGCCGGCGTGTCTTATCAGAGCATTGACGACAGCTTCAGAGTCCTTGCTGGCAATCTTCACCAACATCACGAACCGGGTCTGGCGTTCGACGAGTGTTGCAATCTGACTGTTGGCGTTGCCGAACAGAAGATCGCCTTCCCAGTGCCCGGGTATTGCTCGATCCTCGGCCGTGCCCGGGCGTTCACTGATCGATATGGCATCGCGGATGTTCGTGCGGTCCTCGGTCTTCAGTGTGTGTTGACGCGATCGACGCATCGCCCGAGAACGGCGCAGGTGTTCCAGCAGTTCTCTTTTCAGCGCACCACGGGCCTGGATATAGAGGCTCCGATAGATAGTCTCGTGCGACACCTGATAGTCCTTGTTGACCGCATACACGTGCTTGAGCCAACCCGCAATCTGCTCCGGCGACCACTGCAATCGGAGCTTGCTTGCCACAACCTGGGCGAGTGTCCGATTCCTGACCAGCTTACATGTCTTTGGGCGCCGTGCGCGGTCCCAGGCGAGCGCGTCGGCCTGGATCGCCCGATAGTACTGCCTTCCGCCATTTCGCTGCACTTCGCGGCTGATAGTAGATGGCGCACGTCCTAACCGCGCCGCTATCGATCGAATCGACTGGCCGGCGACGACTGCGCGCGAGATTTCCTCGCGTTCGGCAAGCGTCAAGGCCAGCGTTGAACGGTGTCGAGGCGCTGGCTGTATTCCGCCAGTCCTGGCGAGAATCCCCTGAATAGAGGAATGGTAGCGATCGAACAGTTGGGCAATCTGATGAAGCGTGTCACCCTTGCGCCACCGCTCCCACATCAGTGCCTTTTGAGTCTCGGTGTAGTAGATCCTGCGCCGCTGTTTCATTTGCAACACCTCCACTGCTTACGCAGCGTCTAGTGTGTTGCATCGACCGGTTGAATCCACC
>NZ_LOSU01000038.1:0-1534 GCF_001522185.1 Burkholderia sp. RF2-non_BP3
ACGGATGAAATACACAAGCCCCCACGCCGTACTTCGCTCGTTCGCTATGTCCGCGCTTCCGGCCACCGTATCGGCGCGCTGTCTGATTTGGGGCGCGACTGCTTCCACCGGTTAAACAGTCTTTGATAGGTTCGCTCAGACTGCTCAGCCACGGCTCGTTCCTGCTGACGGACACTCTTCAGACTGTAGGCGGCAGCCGGACCTTTGCGCGAGCCATGCTGCGCCGGCATTCCAGCCTGCAGTTCCAGCGCACGTAACTTGTGTGCGGTCAACGCGGGACGGTCCCACGCGAACGGCTCGTCGCGTGTCAGCACATACCATACGATCACTGCGAGTTTGCGAGCGGTCGCGACGACAGCAATTTGCTGGCCGCGGCGATCGCGCACGCGTAGGAAGAAGGCGCGCAGCGGCCCAGGCGCCTGCGTGGCGCCCCAGGCAGCCTCGACCAGCATCGCCCGTGCGTAAGAGCGCCCGCGCTTGGTGATGTGGCCGTGCCTGGCCGGTGTCGGGCCGGACTGATAGACCGACGGATTGAGCCCGAAGTAGCTCACCAGCTTCTCCGGATTCGGAAACCGCTCGATGTTGCCAATGGCAGATAGCAGCCCGATCGCCACCGTGGTGTTGACGCCGGTGATCGTCAGCATCACGCGCAATCGCGCGTCGTCGATGGTCGCTTGCGCGAGTGCTTGCTCCACCTCGCGCAGATCCTCACCGAGGCGGTCCAGTTCGCGCAGCCGCTGCTCAACACCGAGTCGCTCGTCCAACGGAAGCGGTTGAACGCCGAGCCAGGCACGCCCCTTCTTGCCAAACAGATCGGTGGCGGGGCATCGCTCGATCAGATGCGCGGCCAGAACCGCATGAATCTCGTTCTTCAGCCGCGTGCGCTGCCGCACCAGCTGTGAACGACGCGATATCTGTCGGCGCAACGCCAGCGTGTGCTCGTCCGGCATCCATACTTCCGGCAGAAAGCCGCTTGCATACAGCTGTGCCAGTACGGCTGCATCGATCTTGTCCGTCTTGACGCGAGCCTCCGCGATCAGCCGAACTTGCAGCGGATTGGCAATCGCCACGCGCGCGACGTGCCGACGAAGCACGTTGACGATGGCGGCAGTGTTGCCGGTTGCTTCGAGCACCACATGATCGGTGGCGCGCAGCTTCTCGGCAAAACGCTCCAGTTCGTCGCGTCGCAACCCGGTGCGGCCGCCTGCATGCAGCGTGCCATCCTCCAGGTACGCGATCTCGGCCACTGAGCGCGAGACGTCAAACCCCACGATTCGCATAACCGTCTCCCGTATCAGATCACTGTTGGGAGCCGGTGGGACAGCACGACAACTACGGATTCGCGCTCACAGCGCAACCGGGCGGGTCGCAGGGGCGGCCAACTACTAACACGAGCTCGCGGCTCATCGTGTAACAACGGCCTGCCCACCCGAAGTGCTCCCCAGTGCCCCTGTCCCGGATGGTCACACCATACGCTCAAACCACTCGGCGCGGAAACGCGAGGCACCGGCTATATCATGCCGGTTACGAACGC
>NZ_LOSU01000039.1:0-1457 GCF_001522185.1 Burkholderia sp. RF2-non_BP3
CGTTACTATCTTTACGCCCCGATAATTGGGGCTTTGGCCAGCCAGGCCCGGCATGATTCCCGCCCCCAGTCGCAGTCATGATCCGGGGGGTGTTGTCACCGGGCCTGGTGGGTGGCTGGTGATCGCTGATAGGGGTTTGGCCGGGATATCCCGACGCCGTCCGTAACGTGGATGCCGAGACTTGCCACCGTTGTTGCAGGCCAATCCGTTCACTCTGCTCATACTTCGATGCAAGACACTCAACAACATGGTGCCGTCGATGTCTTCGTCGGCGTCGATGTCGGTAAAGGCCAGCATCACGCCGTTGCGCTCGATCGGAACGGCAAGCGTCTGTACAACAAGGCGCTACCTAACGACGAGGTCAAGCTGCGAGCCCTCATCGCCGAACTCAAGACTCACGGTCGATTGCTGTTCGTCGTCGATCAGCCTTCCACCATCGGCGCGCTGCCAGTGGCCGTTGCCCGCGCCGAAGGCGTACTCGTCGCCTATCTGCCCGGACTGGCCATGCGCCGCATCGCTGATCTGCACGCCGGCGAAGCCAAGACCGATGCCCGAGACGCCGCGATCATCGCCGAAGCCGCTCGCTCGATGCCGCATACGCTGCGCTCGCTTCGACTGGCCGACGAGCAACTCGCCGAGCTCACCATGCTCTGCGGCTTCGATGACGACCTCGCCGCTCAGGTCACGCAAACCAGCAACCGCATTCGCGGCCTGCTTACTCAGATCCATCCGGCGCTTGAGCGTGTTCTCGGACCGCGCCTTGACCATCCCGCGGTACTCGATCTGCTTGAGCGCTATCCGTCGCCCGTCGCGCTTGCCAGCGCCAGCGAGAAGTCGCTCGCCAATCGCCTGACCAAGCTCGCTCCTCGCATGGGCAAAGGCTTGGCGGCCGAGATCGTTCAGGCACTAAGCGAACAAGCCGTGACCGTGCCCGGCACGCAAGCCGCCACCATCGTCATGCCCCGTTTGGCCCGGCAGCTTGCGGCCTTGCGTCAGCAACGCGACGAGGTCGCTGCCGAAGTTGAACGACTGGTGCTTGCTCACCCTCTTTGGCCGGTCCTGACCAGCATGCCGGGAGTCGGCGTCAGGACCGCCGCCAGACTCCTAACCGAGGTTGCCCATAAGGTGTTCGCTTCGGCTGCACACCTAGCAGCCTACGCTGGCCTTGCCCCGGTCACCCGACGCTCCGGCTCATCGATACGTGGCGAACATCCATCCAGACGTGGCAACAAGGTACTCAAGCGTGCCTTGTTCCTCTCCGCCTTCGCGGCCTTGCGGGACCCAGTCTCGCGGGCCTATTACTCGCGCAAGATCCAGCAAGGCAAGCGTCATAACCAAGCGCTCATCGCGCTCGCACGGCGACGCTGCGACGTCCTGTTCGCCATGCTGCGTGACGGCACCATTTACCAACCCAAGTCAGCCCCTAACGCTTGACGAAACATATAGGGGCACCCCCC
>NZ_LOSU01000040.1:0-135620 GCF_001522185.1 Burkholderia sp. RF2-non_BP3
ATTAAAGATGTAAGCAGTACGTTGTCCCCTTCGTCTAGAGGCCTAGGACATCACCCTTTCACGGTGAGTACAGGGGTTCGAATCCCCTAGGGGACGCCAGATTTCGGCGTCGTTCGAACAAACGATGCGCCGGCAGGAAGCAACCGACGCCTGCCAGGCAAGAAGCAAGACTGGAGCGGTAGTTCAGTCGGTTAGAATACCGGCCTGTCACGCCGGGGGTCGCGGGTTCGAGTCCCGTCCGCTCCGCCAGAAAATGAAAAAGCCCGCCTTGCGCGGGCATTTTCATTTGCATTGCCGATCCCGTGTCGCTACGAGAAATTCGCGATTGCATCCGCCCGCGACTGCGCTATCGTGGCGGGATGCGTACTTGACCCCCGCGCGATGCTCGATCCGACCGACCTGCGATTGCTGTATCAGCTCCGGCCAGCGGAGCCTGGCGATTTTCCCTTTGCCGAGGCGCTCACGCACGGCAACATGGGCGGCTATTACAAGCGCCATGGGCTCGTTTGGCGCAGCGATCTGTTCTATGCAAGCTGGCGCGAATCCGAAAACTTCATCCTGGAAGCCGACGGCGAACGCATCGGCGTGCTGCGCGTGACCGAGGAGGGCGATTCGCTGCACATCCGCGACGTGCAGATCGCAGCGGGCCATCGCGGGCAGGGTGCAGGCACCTACCTGCTCGACATGTCGCATCGCTGGGCGCGCGCCCGCGGGCTGCACGAACTGCAGCTGCGCGTGTTCGTCGACAATCCGGCCGCGAAGCTCTACCAGCGCATGGGGTACCGCGTGACCGGGCCGAGGCTGGCGCAGCTCGGATCGATCCGCCATATGGTGCGCGCGGTCTGAACGCGTAACGGCACAAGGCCGCAGGCAACATGGCGACGTCAGCGTGCGGTGCCGATCGCGTCGTCGTCGGGGATGTCGCTGGTGGCGATGTCGTCTTCCGCGCCGCGATGCTCGTAGCCTCGCAGCATGAATGCGCGCGGGCTTTCGCCGAACGCGCGCCGGAACATCGCCGAAAACGCGCTCTGGCTCTGGTAGCCGAGTTCGCGCGCGATGTGCGATAGCGGACGCCCCTGGTTCAACAGCGGAATCGCGCGCGCGAGCAGCGCCTGCTGCCGCCACTGTGAAAAACTCACACCCAGTTCCTGCTTGAACAGCCGCGAAATCGTGCGCGTGCTGGCGCCGACCTCACTCGCCCAGTGTTCGAGCGATTCCGCGTGCGCGGGTTGTGCGAGCACCGACTCGCACAGCAAGCGCAGCCGCTTCTCGTCGGGCATCGGCACCGCGAGCGGCAGCGGTTCGGCGCGGCTCAATTCGTCGAGCACGAGCCCGCACAGCAGCCGTTCGCGCTCGCCGCTCAGGTCGCGCGCGTCGAGTGCGACGATCAGTTCGCGCAGCAAGCCCGTCACCTCGACGACGCGACACGCGTCGAGCCCGTCCGGCACGACCGACTCGTCGATATACAGCGTGCGCAAGTACGCTTCCTCGACGATCACGACCTCGTGCGTGACGTGCGGCGGCACCCAGATCGCGCGGGAGGGCGGCACCATCCAGGTCGTTCCGGTCGTCGCGACGCGCAGCACGCCGCGCGACGCATACGCAAGCTGCGCCCACGCATGCGTGTGCAGCGGGATCCGGCGGCCGGCATCCACCTGCCGCGCCCGGACGCGCATCGGGTGGACGCGGGTCGGCGCGAACTCGGGCGGGATGTCGATGACGTCGTAGGGATTCGATGCGTCGGCTTGGGCAGGCGGATTCATGGACGATTCGGTCGGCGCGGCGGCGATGCCGTTATTTTAGAAGGCGCCGCGTAGGCGCATGCGGCGGTTTTTCGGCCGATAATGCACCGTTCAAATGAACTTTGTATGGGGCCGCACGCATTCCGGCCCACGCAAGCCGGGTTCAGGGCCAGCGCGCCGCGTCGTGCCGAAAGAACCATCGGGCCGCCGGCGCGGTCTATCGATGCGGGCGCGTCCACGTGAGAGCGGCGCCCCGGCGACGCCGGCGCCCGCGGCGCGGCCGCGACGGCCCGGCACGGCAACACCTGAATCAAAGAGGAGAACCACAATGCGCTACGTATTCGTCTACGGCACGTTGAGAGCGGGAGAAGCCAACGACATCGGCCATGCGGCCGCGCGGCACGGGATCGCCGCGCCGACGCTGCTCGGTGCGGCCGCGCTGCCGGGCGAACTGTACGATTTCGGCACGTATCCGGGCATGGTCGCCGGGCCCGCCGGCCAGTCGCTGGTATGGGGCGACGTCTACGAGATCGACGAACCACTGGTGCCCGTGCTCGACGAGATCGAGCGCGTCTATCCGGGCGTCGACACGCTGTTCCGGCAGGAGCCGGTGACCGTCGAGCTCGGCGGCCGGACGTATGCGTGCGTCTACTATCCGGTCGCAGCGCATGCGGCAGCCGACCGTCCGCGCATTGCGTCGGGCGACTGGGTTCAGCACCGGCGCGAGCGGGAAGCCGCCTGAGCGTCCGCGCGGCGAACGGCTGCACGGCAAAAGGAAAAAGCGCCCCGCGGGGCGCTTTTTTCATGCCGCCGTGTCGCACGTCGCGCGACCGGCGGGCAGGACGGGGCGAGCAGGTCGACCCCGTCCGCGTCGTCAGATTTCCTCGTACAGCGGCAGCGTCAGGAATTCGGTGAAGCCTTCCGACGTCGACATCTGTTCGAAGATCGCCGCGGCACGCTCGTACGGCTGCGTGTTGCCGCCGACCGAACGCTTCACGTTCTCGAGTTCGACCTTCGCGAATTCGCGTACGAGCTCTGCGGTGACCTTGCGGCCGTCGTCGAGCACGCCCTTCGGCGAGCGGATCCACTGCCACACCTGCGAGCGGGAAATCTCGGCGGTCGCCGCGTCTTCCATCAGGTTGTGGATCGGCACGCAGCCGTTGCCGTCGAGCCAGGCGCCGAGATAATGGATGCCGACGTTGATGTTGTTGCGCAGGCCGGCTTCGGTGATCGGCGCTTCGGGCTGGAAATCGAGCAGGTTCTTCCCTTCGATCTGGACGTCGTCGCGCTGCTTCGCGATCTGGTTCGGCTTGTCGCCGAGCACCTTGACGAATTCTTCCATCGCGATCGGCACGAGGCCCGGGTGCGCGACCCAGCCGCCGTCGTAGCCGTCGGTCGCGTCGCGCTGCTTGTCCGACCGCACGCCGCCCATCGCCTTGTCGTTCGCTTCCGGATCGTTCTTGATCGGAATCAGCGCGCTCATCCCGCCGATCGCCGGTGCGTTGCGCTTGTGGCAAGTCTTCAGCAGCAGCAGCGCGTATGCGCGCATGAACGGCACCGTCATCGTGATCTTCGAGCGGTCGGCCAGGCAGAAGTCGCGGTCGTTCTTGAACTTCTTGATCGCCGAGAAGATGTAGTCCCAGCGGCCGGCGTTCAGGCCCGAGCTGTGTTCGCGCAGTTCGTACAGGATCTCGTCCATCTCGAACGCCGCGAGGATCGTCTCGATCAGCACCGTCGCGCGGATCGTGCCGCGCGGCACGCCGACTGCCTCCTGTGCGGCGACGAAGATGTCGTTCCACAGGCGCGCCTCGAGATGGCTTTCCATCTTCGGCAGGTAGAAGTACGGGCCCGAGCCGCGCGCGATCAGTTCCTTCGCGTTGTGGAACAGGAACAGCGCGAAATCGAAGATGCCGCCGGACACGCGCTGGCCGTCGACCGTCACGTGCTTCTCGTCGAGGTGCCAGCCGCGCGGACGCACGATCAGCGTCGCGACCTTGTCGTTCAGCCGGTACGACTTGCCGTTCTGCTCGAGCGAAATCGTGCGGCGCACGGCGTCCTTCAGGTTGATCTGGCCGTCGATCTGGTTCGTCCAGTTCGGCGCGTTCGAATCCTCGAAGTCCGTCATGTACGAATCGGCGCCGGAGTTCAGCGCGTTGATGATCATCTTGCGCTCGACGGGGCCGGTGATCTCGACGCGGCGGCATTGCAGGTCGGCCGGCAGCGGCGCGACCTTCCAGTCGCCTTCGCGGATCGCCTTCGTATCGGCCAGGAAATCGGGGCGTTCGCCGGCGTCGAGGCGCTTGGTGCGCTCGACGCGGGCCTGCAGCAGTGCCTGGCGGCGCGGCTCGAACGCGCGGTGCAGCGCCGCGACGAGTGCGAGCGCTTCAGGCGTCAGGATCGCTTCGTAACCCGGCTTGATTTCGCCGGTGATCGCCATGCCTTGCGGCAGCGTGATCGGGGTGCTCATGAGTCTCATCTCCTTGGTCGGTCAGTTGCGGTTTCGGTGAAGGGGGAAGGCGGCAGCGCCGCGAACGTCATGCGCCCGGGCCGGGGCGCGCGCGGTTCGCGGGTCTGCCGGACGGAGCCGGGGTGGCGAGGAATGCGAGCAGGTCGGCCATGCCGCTGCCGGTGCCGTCGGGCGGCGCGCCGAGTTCCTCGGCGGGCGCGCCCGTGCGGTTGAGCCAGAACGTCGTGTAGCCGAACCAGACGGCGCCCGCGACGTCCCAGGCGTTCGACGACACGAACACGATGTCGCGCGGATTCGCGCCGAACGCGGCGGTGCCGAGCGCGTACGCGACCGGGCTCGGCTTGTACGCGCGCACCGCGTCGGCCGACAGCACACGATCGAACAGGCCGGTCATGCCGGCGCTCTTGATCGCGATGTCGAGCATCTCCGGGTTGCCGTTCGACAGGATCGCGAGCGGCGGGCGCGGTTCGAGGGCGCGCAGCTTGCGCAGCGCAGGCACCGTGTCGGGATAGGTGGACAGGCACGCGTATTCGTCCATCAGCCGCTTTTCGGCCGCGCTGTTCAGCGCGAGGCCGAGCAGGCGCGCGGCGAACCGCAGCGCGTCCAGCGTGATGTCGCGGAACGGCCGATAGCGGGCGCCGGATGGATCGGCGAGCGTGCGCAACTGCGAGTATTCGATTTGCTTGCGTCGCCACAGCTGCGACAACCGCTCCCCGTGACCGGGAAACATCTGCTCTGCCGCGGCCACGACCGCATGCACGTCGAACAACGTGCCGAATGCGTCGAAGAGGATTGCGTCGGGAGAGGAGAGTGTCGTTGTGGCCGACATAGCCTTGCGCTCCAGTTTCAGAGGTCGGATCGATTCTATTCGTGATAACAGGTGCTAAAAAAGACGCTAATCATCACTTGATCTTTTACTTTCATATACATAATCTTGACCGCTCAAGCTATTTGGAGGGCGGGAGCGCCGCCCTGGCGAGTCATGGACCGGTTCAAACAGATCGAAACGTTCGCCGCGGTCGCGGCGAAGGGCAGCCTGTCGGCGGCCGCGCACGCGGAAGGCGTCGCGCCGGCGATCATCGGCCGCCGCCTCGACGCGCTCGAGGAGCGGCTCGGCGTCAAGCTGCTGGTGCGCACGACGCGCAAGCTCACGCTGACCTTCGAGGGTTCGGCCTTCCTCGAGGATTGCCAGCGGATCATCAACGACATGCAGAACGCGGAGGCGAGCGTGTCTGCCGGCGGCGTTAAGGCGAGCGGCCACCTGCGCATTTCCGCGCCGGCCGGCTTCGGCCGGCGCCACGTCGCGCCGCTCGTGCCCGAATTCAGCGGCGCGCATCCGGACGTGTCGGTCACGCTCGACCTGTCCGACCGGATGGTCGATCTCGTCAACGAAGGGTTCGATTGCGCGGTGCGGCTCGGCGAGCTGCCCGATTCGTCGCTGGTGTCGCTGAAGCTCGGCGAGAACCGGCGCGTGTGCGTCGCGTCTCCCGCGTATCTCGCGCGGCGCGGCACGCCGGCCACGCTCGCCGAACTCGCGCGCCACAACTGCCTCGCGCTTGCCGCGAACGCGAACCAGCAGCGCGGCTGGGCTTTCCAGGAGGACGACAAGGTCGTGTCGATTCGCGTAAACGGCACGATGGAATGCTCGGACGGCGCGGTGCTGCACGAGTGGTGTCTCGCCGGGTACGGCCTGGCATGGCGCTCGTGGTGGGAAGTCGGCGACGACATCGCAGCCGGGCGCCTCGTCAGCGTGCTCGATGCGTTCGCGGCGCCGCCGATCGGCATCCACGCGGTATTTCCGCAGCGCCGCCACCTGCCGCTGCGCGTGCGCCTATTTCTCGATTACCTGAAACATACGTACGAGCGGCCCGGGTATTGGGGCGAGTAGGGCGCGCCCGCCCGCGCGTTTCCGATATGAGGGCGAACCCGCTGCCGGCGCCGGTCGCCCGGTTTCGCGCACTACAATCGAAATTGGCATGCGCGACGCGCCGGGGTCGGCCCGCATGGGGTCGCGGCGCGCGCGGTGCGTCTGACGCAGGAGGGCGCGATGTTCCGGCACATCCTCGTTCCAACCGACGGCTCCGAGCTGTCGCAGAAGGCGATCGACGGCGCGATCGACCTGGCGCGCGCGGTCGGCGCGCAGGTCACGGCCTATGCGTGCCTGCCGCAGTATCCATACTCGCCGTTTTCCGAAGTGATCATCGAACCGCCCGCCGATTTCCGGGCGCGCAGCGAGCGCGAGGCGCGCGCGCACCTGGACGACGTGCAGGCGGCCGCGAAGGCGGCCGGCGTCGTCTGCGACAGCTGGACCAGCGTGCATCCGTCGCCGTACCTCGGCATCATCGAGGCGGCCGAACGCGGTGGCTGCGACGTGATCTTCATGGCGTCGCACGGACGCCGCGGGCTCGGCAGTCTGCTGATCGGCAGCGAAACGCAGCGCGTGCTGACCCATACGAAAATTCCGGTGATCGTCTATCGGTAGCCGCGGCGCCGTGTAGGGCCGCGCGGGCGGCGGCACGGCAGCGCCGCTGGAAAAAAGGCGCGCCGGACGAAGCCGGCGCGCGTCGTTGCAGGCGGCCGCAGGCCGCGCGGCGGGTCGCACGGGTCACCGCGCGCCAGCCGTCTCCTCCCTGATTGTTGTCCCATGCCGCCGATGCCGCGCCGTCGCATGACGGGCGGGCATCGGCGTGACGCTTGCTTTCGCGTGTTATGCGACCTTCTTGCCGTCGAAGAACTGTTCGTCTTCGGTCGAGCCGTGCAGCGCGGTCGTCGAGGCTTCGCGCTCGACCGTCTGCGTGACCGCGTCGAAGTAGCCGGTGCCGACTTCGCGCTGGTGCTTGACGGCCGTGAAGCCCTTGTCCGCTGCCGCGAACTCGGCCTGCTGCAGTTCGACGAACGCGCTCATCTGCGTGCGGGCATAGCCGTGCGCGAGGTTGAACATCGAGTAGTTCAGCGCATGGAAGCCGGCCAGCGTGATGAACTGGAACTTGTAGCCCATCGCGCCGAGCTCCTTCTGGAACTTCGCGATCGTCGCGTCGTCGAGGTTCTTCTTCCAGTTGAACGACGGCGAACAGTTGTACGACAGCATCTTGCCCGGGAACTGCTTGTGGATCGCTTCGGCGAATTTCTTCGCGTACTCCAGATCCGGCTTGCCCGTTTCGCACCAGACGAGATCGGCGTACGGCGCATAGGCGAGGCCGCGCGAGATCGCCTGCCCGATGCCCGGCTTCGTCCGGAAGAAGCCTTCGACCGTGCGCTCGCCCGTCAGGAACGGCTTGTCGTTGTCGTCGATGTCGGATGTGATCAGGTCCGCCGCTTCGGCGTCGGTCCGCGCGACCAGCACGGTCGGCGTGCCCATCACGTCGGCCGCCAGACGCGCCGCCGACAGTTTCGCGACCGCTTCGCGCGTCGGCACGAGCACCTTGCCGCCCATGTGGCCGCACTTCTTCACCGACGCAAGCTGGTCCTCGAAGTGGACGCCCGATGCGCCTGCCTCGATCATCGCCTTCATCAGTTCGAACGCGTTCAGCACGCCGCCGAAGCCGGCTTCCGCATCGGCAACGATCGGCGCGAAGAAGTCGACGTAGCCCTCGTCGCCCGGGTTCTTGCCTTCGGACCACTGGATCTGGTCGGCACGCGTCAGCGTATTGTTGATGCGCTTGACGACGAGCGGCACCGAGTTCGCCGGGTACAGCGACTGGTCCGGGTACATTTCGCCCGCGACGTTCGCGTCGCCGGCCACCTGCCAGCCGGACAGATAGATTGCCTTGAGGCCGGCCTTCACCTGCTGCATCGCCTGATTGCCGGTCAGCGCGCCGAGTGCGTTGACGAACGGCTCTTCGTTGATGAGGCTCCACAGCTTTTCCGCGCCGCGCTTGGCCAGCGTGTGCTCGACGACGATCGAGCCGCGCAGGCGAACCACGTCCTCAGCCGTGTAGCTGCGCTTGATACCCTTCCAGCGCGGATCGGTTTCCCATTGCTTTTGCAGTTCCTGTGCCTGTTGCTGTCGCGACATGATGAGCTCCTTGATGCGGTGTGTTGCCAGATCGGTCGAATCGGACGGTACTGATGCCGTTCTCGAAACGGGGGCAGAGTGTGCGCCGTTTTCGGGAAGTCTTGTATAAGAGTTTAGGCAAGCCGATCGGAGCAAAACAGGGGTTGGCTCAGGAAGTTTTAAACTTTTTAATTGTTATTAATCAATGTGTTGCGCATTCTATTTCGCAATGGGAAACGACTTTTCCCATCTCGCAATTGTAAGGTTGTGCCGCGCAGCATGATTTTTTACGACTCAAAAAAATTTTCCGTATCGTGAAATATGGCGCGGGACGAAAAAAAACCGGCGCGGGTGCGCCGGTCTGCCGGATGGGCGGGGCGGCGCGAGGCCGCCCGGGCGTGCTTACGACGCCGAATTGCTGCGACGCGGGCCACCGCTGCGCTGGCCGTCGCGACGCGGGCCGCCGTCACGGCTGCCGCCCGGCTTGCCGCTCCAGCCGCCGCCATTGCCGCCGCCGTAGCTGCGGCCGTTGCCGCCATGACCGCCGCCCGGCTTGCCGCCGAAACGACGACCGCCGTTACCGCCGCCCGGACGGCCGCGGCCGCCGGTGCCGCGATCGTTGCGCGGGGGGGCCTTGCGCGGCTCGAAGCCTTCGATCACGTTGACCGGCAGCGGCGAGCGCACGAAGCGCTCGATGCGCTTGAGCGCGCCTTGTTCGGCGTGGTGCACGAGGCTCACCGCGGTGCCCGAACGGCCGGCACGGCCCGTACGGCCGATACGGTGCACGTAGTCTTCCGCGAACTTCGGCAGGTCGTAGTTGAACACGTGCGTGATGCCCGGGATGTCGATGCCGCGGGCCGCGACGTCGGTCGCGACCAGCACGCGCACGCGGCGCTCGCGCAGCGCACGGATGGTGCGGTTGCGCGCGCCCTGCGGCAGGTCGCCGTGCAGCGCGGCCGACTGGAAGCCGGCGTCGGCGAGACGGCCGGCGAGCTGGTCTGCGTCGATCTTGGTCGCCGTGAAGATGATCGCCTGGTCGAGCGCGTCGTCGCGCAGCAGGTGATCGAGCAGACGATCCTTGTGATCGCGGTCGTCGACGTAGTGGACGGTCTGCGCGATGTTTGCGCGCGACTCGATCTTCGCCGTGATCTCGATGCGTTCCGGATCCTTCAGCAGGCGGCTCGTCAGCGAACCGATCTTGCCGTCGAGCGTGGCCGAGAACAGCATCGTCTGGCGCGACTCGGGCGTCGCGGCGACGATCGTCTCGATGTCGTCGATGAAGCCCATGTCGAGCATGCGATCGGCTTCGTCGAGCACGAGCATCTTCAGTTCGGACAGGTCGATGCGGCCGCGCTCGAGGTGGTCGAGCAGGCGGCCCGGCGTGGCGACCAGGATCTCGGGGTTCTTCGCGAGCAGCATCAGCTGCTGGCCATAGGCGACGCCGCCGAGGATGCTGACCGTACGCAGACGCTTCAGGTGCTTGCCGTAGGTCGACGCGGCCGTGGTGACCTGCATCGCGAGTTCGCGGGTCGGCGTCAGCACGAGCAGGCCCGGGCGGGCGACGGGTTGCGGGCGGCGCGCACGGCGGTCGCCCTGGTTCGGTTCACGCGGCGCACGCGGTTGCTGCGCCTGCGACTTCTGAAGCTGCGCGAAACGTTCGATCGCGGGCAGCATGAATGCGGCCGTCTTGCCCGAACCGGTCGGGCTCGACACCAGCAGGTCACGGCCGGCGATGCCGGCCGGAATCGCGCGCTGCTGCACCGGCGTCGGCTTGGCGTAGCCGGCGGCCTGCAGCGCGGAGACGATCTCCGGCGACAACCCGAGCGACGCGAAAGTCGGCTCGTCCGACGCCGGTTCGACCGCGGCCGGTGCGGCGGCGTTCTCGAGACCGAGCGCCTGGTCGGCGATCGCGTTGAGCGGGCTGGAGTTGATGCTCGAAGTCATAACAATCCTTGAAACACAGTGGGTGAAACGTCGGCGCCAATCGCGCATACCCAAGTCGTCGGATTCAGCGAGCAAATCGGGAAACGGGTGCAATCCGCCGAACCGTCGGCGGATGAGGCATTAGAAGCTGTTTTGGGTGCGGCGCGCTTCTGGAGCGGGGCCGCCAGCCTGATAAGTGACGACCGCGAGGGTCGAAGCAGGAGGGGACAGGTTCTAAACCGGATTGGAGCTTAACGCTACGAGGCGTCGGGCCGGAACGGCTTGCGAGCCGAGCGCGGGAGATGACGCAGCCAGCATTATAAAGATATTTGCTGCGCTGCGCCACTGATTTGATTGCCTATTGCGGCGGGCGGGGCAGGTCAGGACGCCGTGCCGTTCTTCAGCGATTCGACGAGCTCGATGTATTGCTGCTTCGCCGCATCCTGGGTCGTGCCTTTCAGCGCTTCCCATGCGTCGTACTTGTACTTGCCGACGATATCGGTGAAGCCGGGCTTGTCGCCGTGCGCGTCGCCGTCGGTCGCCTGCTTGAAGAGCGCGTACAGGCGCAGCAGCGTCAGGTTGCCCGGTCGCTCGGTCAGTTGCTTGACGTCGATCTGGGCCTGGTCGAATTGGGCGGTGAGTTCGCTCATCGTGTGTCTCCGTAAGGGTTTCAAGTCGGCCGATCTTAACAAGCGCCGCGCCGCGCGGGGTCGAGCGATCCTTCCAAACCGCCGGCCGGGCGGCGCGCGCAACGCGATCGGGTCCGATCGCCCGTGGGAGCGGGGCGCCGCATTACAATGTCGGCCATGACGCAAACAGTGCTCCTCGCCATCGATACGTCGACCGAATACTGCTCGGTCGCGCTGCTGCGCTCGGCTTCGGCCGATGACGCCGTTTCCACCCCGCAAACCTGGGTCCGCCACGAGCTGACGGGCGCCGTGTCGAGCACGCGCGTGCTGCCGGCCATCCAGGAACTCTTCGCCGAATCGGGCCTCACGTTCGCCGATTGCGACGCGATCGCGTTCGGCGCGGGCCCCGGCTCGTTCACCGGGCTGCGTACCGCGACCGGCATTACCCAGGGGCTCGCGTTCGGGCGCGGGCTGCCGGTCGTGCCGGTCGGCACGCTGCTCGCGTGCGCCGAGCATGCGCGGCTGCGCGCGCCCGGCACGACGCGCGTGCTGGCCGCGCTCGATGCGCGGATGGACGAAGCGTACTGGGCCGACTTCGCGTGGGACGACCAGGCAGGCGACTGGCGCACGCTGCATCCGGCGTCGCTCGATGCGCCGGGCGCCGTCGGCGTGCCCGACGCGCCGTTCACGCTCGCGGGCAACGCGGCGGCCGCATTCGGCGCGCAGCTGCCGGCCGCGGCCGCCGCGGCCGTGATCGACGGCGACGCGCTGCCGCATGCGCTGGCGGTCGCGCATGCCGCGCTGCGGGCGTTCCGCGCCGGCCGTACGGTGCCTGCCGACCAGGCTGCACCGGAGTACGTGCGCGACAAGGTCGCGCAGACCACCGCCGAGCGCATCGCGGCCCGTGCCGCGCAGACGGGCGGAGCGAAAGGATGACGGGCGTATTGTTGAGCGACCGCTATCTGTCGCCGATGACGGATACCGATCTCGATGAAGTCGTCGCGATCGAGCAGGTCGCGTACGAATTCCCGTGGAGCCGCGGCAATTTCGAGGATTCGCTGCGCAACGGCTATTTTGGCGTATGCCTGCGGCACGTCACGGGCGCGCTCGTCGGCTATTGCGTGCTGATGCCGGTCATCGACGAGATGCACCTGCTGAACCTGTGCGTCGCCCCGGCGGCCCAGCAGTCGGGCGCGGGTCTCGCGCTGCTGCGCGAAGCCGTGCGCATCTCGCGCGCCGAACGGCTCGACGGCGTGCTGCTCGAGGTGCGGCCGTCCAATCCGCGCGCGATCCATCTGTACGAGCGCTTCGGCTTCGTGACGATCGGCCGGCGCAAGAACTACTATCCGGCGCGGCATCGCAGCCGGGAGGACGCGATCGTGATGCGTCTGACGCTGAACAAGGACGAAGGGGACGCGCATGGCGTGGGCTGAAGCAGCGCTCGAGGAAATGGGGCTCGCGCAAATATGGGTGCGGCGCGGGCAGCGTGCGGAAGGCGATGAAGCGGGCGCAACGCCGGCGGCCGCGTCCGGCGCGGGGGGCGAGGTGTCCGCCGTTGCGACCGCAACCGTCGCGGCGACGCCTCGGCCGGTCGCGGAACAGCCTCGCGACACGCCGCCGCCTGCGACGCGTGCGTTCGCACGCGACGATACGCCGCCGGTCGGCGCAACCGCACGCGCTGCGGCACCGGCGGGCGAGGCCGATTCGGCCGCCCGTGTCGCGAGCGATGACGACCGCGCGCCCACCACGCCCGCACCGGCCGCTGCCGCGGACGACATGCCGCCCGTCGCCGAGGACGATTTCGCCTGGTTCGACGCGGCGCCGCCCGGCGATCCGCTGCCGCCGGCCGAATCGCGTCCCGCCGCAACCCCGGTGGCGATGCTCGACTGGGATGCGCTGGCCGACCGCGTTGCCGGCTGCACGAGCTGCCGCCTGTGCGAGAAGCGCACCAATACTGTGTTCGGTGTCGGCGATCGCGAGGCGGACTGGATGCTGATCGGCGAGGCGCCGGGCGAGAACGAGGACAAGCAGGGCGAGCCGTTCGTCGGCCAGGCCGGCAAGCTGCTCGACAACATGCTGCAGTCGCTCGCGCTCAAGCGCGGCGACAACGTCTACATCGCGAACGTGATCAAGTGCCGCCCGCCGGGCAACCGCAATCCGGAACCGGACGAGGTTGCGCGCTGCGAGCCGTACCTGCAGCGCCAGGTCGCGCTCGTGAAGCCGAAGCTGATCGTCGCGCTCGGCCGCTTCGCCGCGCAGACGCTGCTGAAGACGGACGCGAGCATTGCCTCGCTGCGCGGCCGCGTGCACACGTATGAAGGCGTGCCGGTGATCGTTACCTATCACCCGGCGTACCTGCTGCGCAGCCTGCAGGACAAGGCGAAGGCGTGGGCCGACCTGTGCCTGGCGCGCGATACCTTCCAGCGGCCGGAGGGTGACGACGCGAACGGGCCGGCCGGACGATGACGCGCGGCGCGGCGTTCGCGTTCGTCGATACGCTGCACGATGCCGCGGTCCGCGATCTGGGCTGGCTCCTCGCGAGCCCGAGCCTGCTCACCGCGGCGCCCGGCGCGCCGCTCGCGCATCCGTGGTCGGACGCGGTCGAGCGGGTGGCCGTCGAAGCGTGGCTCGTCGCGCTCGATGCCGCGCCGGCGCCGCTGCACCGCGCACTCGACGGGCTGCGGCCCGTGCGACTCGGCCGCTATGCCGAATGCCTGCTCGAGTATTTCCTCACGCACGGGCCGTCGCTGCGGCTCGTCGCCGCCAATCTGCCGCTGCGCAGCAACGGCAAGACGCTCGGCGAAGTCGATTTCCTCGTCGATGCGCCGGGCGGGCAGCGCCTGCACTGGGAACTCGCGGTGAAGTGCTATCTGTGCGCGCCGGTGGACGGCGACGCAACGCTCGCGGATTTCGTCGGGCCGAATCTCGTCGACCGCCTCGACCGCAAGCGCAGCCGGTTGCTCGAGCATCAATTGCGGCTGAGCGATCGCCACGGGTTCGCGCTGCTCGGCTACGGCGCGCCGTCCGATGCGCAGATGTTCATCAAGGGCTGGCTGTTCTATCCGCACGGCGTGCCGCTGCCGCCGGTGGCCGCGGAAATCGCGGCCGATCATCCGCGCGGGTTCTGGCTCACGCATGCGCAGTGGCCGGCCTGGGCGGCCGCGCAACCCGGTGAAGCGGCGTGGAACGTGCTGCCGCGGCTGGCGTGGCTCGCGCCGCGACGGGTGGCGCCGGACGCCGCGCCCGAACCGCTGGCGCAGTCGCTCGAGCTGCCGTCCGTATTGACGGCGCGCCAGGCGCCTGCGCTGATCGCCGTGCATCGACACGACGGCGACGGCGTATGGCGGGAGACGGCACGCGGCTTCATCGTCCCGGACGACTGGCCGGCGCGTGCGCGGGTGTTCGCCGCGCAGGACCACTGACGCCGCGTCAGCCGGCGCTTACCACCAGCGATGGAAGTGATGGACGGGGCCGACGCCGTGGCCGACGTCGAGCCGGCCGCTCGCGGCGATCGCGCCGGTCAGATAGGCCTTCGCTTCGCGCACCGCGCTCTCGAGATCGGGCTGTTGCGGCAGCAGCGCGGCGATCGCCGACGACAGCGTGCAGCCGGTGCCGTGCGTGTTGCTGACCGGCACGCGCACGCCGTCGAACCGCACCGTATGCGCCGCATCGACGAGCCAGTCGGGGCTCGCGGCGGCATCGGGCAGATGGCCGCCCTTCATCAGCACGGCGCGCGCACCGGTCTTCAGCAGCAGCTGACCTTGCCGGACCATCTCGTCTTCGGTCGTCGCGGGCGTATCGCCGAGCAGGGCGGCCGCTTCGGGCAGGTTCGGCGTGACGACGGTCGCGAGCGGCAGCAGCGCGTCGCGCAACGCGTCGACCGCATCGGGCGCGAGCAGCGCATGCGAGCTCTTCGAGATCATCACCGTGTCGAGCACGACGAAGCGCGGCGCATGGCGCCGCAGCGCGTCGGCCACCGCGTGCACGATCGCCGCGTTCGCGAGCATGCCGATCTTGACCGCGTCGATGCGGATGTCGTCGAACACCGCGTCGAGCTGCGCGGTCACGAACGCGGCGTCCGGCGCGTGCACGCCGGTCACGCCGCGCGTGTTCTGCGCGGTCAGCGCGGTGATCACGCTCGCGCCGTACGCGCCGAGCGCGGAGAAGGTCTTGAGGTCGGCCTGGATGCCCGCGCCGCCGCCCGAGTCGGAGCCGGCGATCGTCAGGACGTTGGGTATCGGGTGCGTCATGATGGCAAGGCGCCGGTTCGAAGACCGGCGCCGACGGACGAAAACGGGAAGTGTAGCGTCAGTGCCGCGATTCGCCGATCAGCGCGACCGAGTCGAACTGACGCTGGTTCGCCTGGTGGCGGCGCATCACGAGCCACATCGTCAGGCACACGAACGTGCCGAACAGCACGATCACGACGCCGACCGGCACGTCGAGCCAGACCAGCACCGCATACAGACACAGCATCACGAGCACCGACAGGTTCTCGTTGAAATTCTGCACCGCGATCGAGTGGCCGGCCGACAGCAGCACGTGGCCGCGATGTTGCAGCAGTGCGTTCATCGGAACCACGAAGTAGCCGGACAGCGCGCCGACGCAGATCAGGAAGATGTACGCGACGATCAGGTACGCCGGCAGGCGCAGGTGGCCGAAGTGCACGGCCCAGTGCGACGGGAACAGATCGCGCGTGTAGAACGCCATCAGCATGACCGCGATGCCCATGATGATGCCGACGGGCAGCACGGTGAGCGACTTCTTCAGCGGGATCCGCGCGGCGGCGGCGATCGCGCCGCCCGCGACACCGACCGCGACCACCGCCTGCAGGATCGCGCCTTCGGACAGCGACATGTTGAGCGAGACTTCGGCCCACTTCAGCACGATGAACTGCAGCGTCGCGCCGGCGCCCCAGAACAGCGTCGTGACCGCGAGCGAGATCTGGCCGAGCTTGTCGCGCCAGAGCACCATGAAGCAGTCGGCGAAGTCGGTGAGGAGCTTGACCGGGCCACGCTCCTGCTTCGGGTAGCGCGCGCCCGTATCGGGGATCCGCAGGTTGAAGATGGCGGCGATCACGTAGATCGCCATGATGATCACCATCGCCGCTTCGGCGGGCGTGGCGATCCAGGCTGGCGTGTGCGCGATCACGTGCGACGCGATGTGCGGGCTGATCAGCGCGCCGCCGAGCACGGTGCCGAGGATGATCGAGCTGACGGTCGTGCCTTCGATCCAGCCGTTCGCGGCGACGAGCCTGTCGGCCGGCAGCAGCTCGGTCAGAATGCCGTATTTCGCGGGCGAGTAGGCCGCGGCGCCGAAGCCGACGATCCCGTACGCGATCAGCGGATGAGCACCGAACAGCATGATCAGGCAGCCGACCACCTTGATCGAGTTTGTGATGAACATCACGCGGCCCTTCGGGCGCGAGTCGGCGAACGCACCGACATACGCCGCCAGCACCACGTAGGACAACACGAAGAACAGCTTGAGCAGCGGTGTCATCCAGTTGGGGGCGTGGAGGTCTTTCAGCAGGGCGATGGCGGCGATGAGAAGCGCATTGTCGGCCAACGACGAGAAAAACTGCGCGGCCATGATGGTGTAAAAACCTTTTTTCATCTGATGCGATGCTTTCGTCGCTGCGGCAGGGCCGCGTAGGCCGCCTGGTATGCGATCGGCTTATTCCGTTCGAAATGGGTTGTGCGCACGGCTTTATAACACGAAAATACGGCAATTCGGACTAGCAAGATTCCCCGATCGTTCCGCAAATTGTCGGCTTCGGTGCTCAAAAGGCGCGGTAAGCTGATGATTCGCAAGCGTCTTTACGTAAATTTCCCATGCCGCGCCCGATCTCCGCCACCATCCATACCGCCGCTCTCGCGAACAATCTCTCCGTCGTCCGCCGATTTGCCGGCCCGTCCAAGGTCTGGGCGGTCGTCAAGGCCAACGCGTACGGCCACGGTCTCGCGCGCGTGTTTCCCGGCCTGCGCGGCACCGACGGCTTCGGCCTGCTCGACCTCGACGAGGCCGTGAAGCTGCGTGAGCTCGGCTGGGCCGGCCCGATCCTGCTGCTCGAAGGGTTCTTCCGCTCGACCGACATCGACGTGATCGACCGCTACAGCCTCGCGACCACCGTCCACAACGACGAACAGATGCGGATGCTGGAGACGGCGCGGTTGTCGAAGCCCGTCAACGTGCACCTCAAGATGAACAGCGGGATGAACCGGCTCGGCTACGTGCCGGAGAAATACCGCGCCGCGTGGGAGCGCGCCCGCGCGTGCCCCGGCATCGGCCAGATTACGTTGATGACCCATTTTTCGGACGCGGACAACGAGCGCGGTGTGGCCGAGCAGCTCGCGACGTTCGAGCGCGGTGCGGAAAACATTGCCGGTGCGCGCAGTCTCGCGAATTCCGCGGCCGTGCTGTGGCATCCGGATACGCACTTCGACTGGGTGCGCCCGGGGATCGTGCTGTACGGCGCGTCGCCGTCGGGGCTGTCGGCCGACATCGCCGACACGGGCCTGAAGCCCGCGATGACGCTCGCGTCCGAGCTGATCGCCGTGCAGACGATCGCGAAGGGGCAGGCGATCGGCTACGGCTCGACGTTCTCCGCGCAGGCGCAGATGCGCATCGGCGTCGTCGCGTGCGGCTATGCGGACGGCTATCCGCGCGTCGCACCCGAAGGCACGCCGGTGATCGTCGACGGCATCCGCACGCGGATCGTCGGCCGCGTGTCGATGGACATGATTACCGTCGACCTGACGCCGTGCCCGCAGGCCGGCGTCGGCGCGCGGGTCGAGCTGTGGGGCGACGCGCTGCCGATCGACGACGTCGCGCGCCATTGCGGGACCATCGGCTATGAACTGATGTGCGCGGTCGCCGGTCGCGTGCCGGTGCGCGCGGAATAAGGGCAGCTCGCGTGGCAAAACAGAAAACCGTCTACGTCTGCAGCGAGTGCGGCGGACAAACCCCGAAGTGGCAGGGGCAATGCCCGTCGTGCCAGGCCTGGAATACGCTCGTCGAATCGGTCGCCGAGTCGCCGGCCGCCCATCGCTTCCAGTCGCTCGCGAAGCGGGCGCCCGTGCAGCGGCTCGTCGACATCGAGGCGGCCGACGTGCCGCGCTTCTCCACCGGCATCGGCGAATTCGACCGCGTGCTGGGCGGCGGGCTGGTGCCGGGCGGCGTCGTGCTGATCGGCGGTGATCCGGGCATCGGCAAGTCGACGCTGTTGCTGCAGTCGCTCGCGGACATCGCCAGCGAGCGTCGTGCACTCTATATCAGCGGCGAGGAATCGGCCGCGCAGATCGCGTTGCGCGCGCAACGGCTCGCGCTGCTCGACGGGGGCGCACCGGCGGCCGAGCTGAAGCTGCTCGCCGAAATCCAGCTCGAGAAGATCCAGGCCGCGATTGATGCGGAACGGCCGGACGTCGCCGTCATCGACTCGATCCAGACCGTCTATTCCGAAGCGCTGACGTCGGCGCCCGGTTCGGTGGCCCAGGTGCGCGAGTGCGCGGCGCAGCTCACGCGCATCGCGAAACAGTCCGGCACCGCGATCATCATGGTCGGGCACGTGACGAAGGAGGGCAACCTCGCCGGCCCGCGCGTGCTCGAGCACATCGTCGACACGGTGCTGTACTTCGAAGGCGACACCCATTCGTCGTTCCGGCTCGTGCGCGCGTTCAAGAACCGCTTCGGCGCGGTCAACGAACTCGGCGTGTTCGCGATGACCGAGCGCGGGCTGCGCGGTGTCGCGAATCCGTCCGCGCTGTTCCTGTCGCAGCACGAGCAGGTCGTGCCGGGTTCCTGCGTGCTCGTCACGCAGGAGGGCACACGCCCGCTGCTCGTCGAAATCCAGGCGCTCGTCGATACGGCCCATGTGCCGAACCCGCGCCGGCTAGCGGTCGGCCTCGAGCAGAACCGGCTCGCGATGCTGCTCGCGGTGCTGCACCGGCATGCGGGCATCGCGTGTTTCGATCAGGACGTGTTTCTGAACGCGGTGGGCGGCGTGAAGATCACCGAACCGGCCGCCGACCTCGCGGTGCTGCTTGCGATCCATTCGTCGATGCGCAACAAGGCGCTGCCGAAGGGCCTGATCGTATTCGGCGAAGTGGGGCTGGCGGGCGAGATCCGGCCGTCGCCGCGCGGCCAGGAACGGCTGCGCGAGGCGGCGAAGCTTGGTTTCACCGCGGCGCTGATCCCGAAGGCGAATGCGCCGAAACAGCCGATCGAAGGGCTGAACGTGATGGCCGTCGAGCGGATCGAGCAGGCGATCGACCGCGTGCGCGATCTCGAATGACCGTGCGTGGCCGGCACCCGCGCGTGCCGGCCGGCCGCGATCTGTCGCGTAATTCGTTGTAAAGAATATGTAGGCTGATGTAACCTGCCGGACATCGCTTTTCCCTATCCTTTGCCGGATTGTCGAACCGCGCAATGCGAAGGGAACCTATGTTCAAACAGTATGGGGAAACGCCGGGCGGACGCAGTTACAACCTGCGCGGCTGCCGCGTGTCGGAGCCGATCGTTCAGCCGTGGGGCGGTGGATGTCGGATCGTCGAGTGGATCGACGACGAAGGGCGCATCGCGCGCCGGGTCGTCTCCGAGGACGTGACGGAAGCGGAGGTCGCGGCGGCGATCCGCCGGCCGACCGAAGGGCGACGCCATCTGATGGACGACGACGAGCAGATGCCGCGCGATACGTTGCCGCGGCGTTGAGCGGGTGGCGGGGCCGACGAACGGCCGACGCGACAACGGCGAACGCGACAATGACGAAGAGGCCGGGCCTGGGTGCCCGGCCTTGTCGTTTCCGGGCCTGGCGCAGCCGGGCGGGTGCGTCGGGCGTTGACGCATCCCGGGGATGCCGCGCGTGGCCGATGAAGCGATCGGCCGACGGCGCCCGGGCCGTGGTCAGCCGATCTGCTCGAGCTCTTCCTGCACGGCGAGCCAGTCCGCCTCGACCGTTTCGAGCCGGGTATTGACCTCCCCGAGCGTGCGGATCGCGTCGGTCAGTTCCGTCTTGCGCGCGGCCTCGTAGCTCGCCGGATCGGCGACGAACGCGTCGAGGCGTGCCTTCTCCGCGTGCAATGTTTCCATTTCCTTTTCGAGCTTCGTGATGCGGTTCTGCAGCGGCTTCTTCAACTGCGACAGCCGCTGGCGCTCCTCGGCCGCCTGACGTTTCTGATCCTTGCGGTTGACCCCCGGATCCACACCCGCTGCCGCCGCGCTGTCGGCCTTCGCGGCCGCGCGTTGCTCGGCCGCGTGCTGCAGCAGCCAGTCGCGGTAATCGTCGAGATCGCCGTCGAACGGCTGCAGACGGTGTTTCGCGACGAGCATGAACTGGTCGGTGGTCGCGCGCAGCAGGTGGCGGTCGTGCGAGACGAGGATCAGCGTGCCTTCGAACTGCGCGAGCGCCATCGTCAGCGCGTGACGCGTTTCGAGGTCGAGGTGGTTGGTCGGCTCGTCGAGCAGCAGCAGGTTCGGCTTCTGCCAGATGATCAGCGCGAGCGCGAGCCGCGCTTTCTCGCCGCCCGAGAACGGGCCGACCGGGCTCGTCGCCATGTCGCCCGAGAAATTGAAGCCGCCGAGGAAATCGCGCAGTTCCTGCTCGCGCGTATCGGGGGCGAGCCGGGCGAGATGCGCGAGCGGCGAATCGTCCTCGCGCAGCGTTTCGAGCTGGTGCTGCGCGAAATAGCCGATCGTCAGCCCCTTGCCGTCGCGCACGTGGCCCGACAGCGGCGCGAGCGTGCCGGCCAGCGTCTTGATCAGCGTCGACTTGCCCTGGCCGTTCGCGCCGAGCAGGCCGATGCGCTGGCCGTTCTGGATCGACAGCGCCACGCGTTCGACGATCGGGATGTCCGTGCCGTCGTCGGCGTGGTAGCCGCAGCGGACGTCCTCCATCACCATCATTGGATTCGGCGCGGCATCGGGCGTGCGGAACTCGAAGGTGAACGGCGACGCGATGTGCGCGGGCGCGATCAGCTCCATCTTCTCGAGCGCCTTCATCCGGCTTTGCGCCTGCTTGGCCTTGGTCGCCTTGGCCTTGAAGCGGTCGACGAAGCTCTGAAGGTGCTCGATCGTCTTCTGCTGCTTTTCGTATGCGCTTTGCTGCAGCGCCAGTTGTTGCGCGCGCAGCACTTCGAATTGCGAATAATTGCCGCCGTAGCGCTTTACCTGGCGATTTTCCAGGTGCAGCGTGACGTTGCAGATCGAGTCGAGGAATTCGCGGTCGTGCGAGATCACGACGAGCGTGCCGGCGTAGCGGTGCAGCCAGTCCTCGAGCCAGACGATCGCGTCGAGGTCGAGGTGGTTGGTCGGTTCGTCGAGCAGCAGCAGGTCGGAGCGGCACATCAGCGCCTGCGCGAGGTTCAGCCGCATGCGCCAGCCGCCGGAGAAGCTGGCGACCGATTCGCGCGTCTGCGCGAGCGTGAAGCCGAGGCCGAGCAGCAGTGCTTCGGCGCGCGCCGGTGCGGTATAGCCGTCGGCGTCGGCGAAGGCCGCATGTGCGTCGGCCTCGGCCGCGCCGTCATGCGCGGCCGAGGCGGCGGCGATGCGCGCTTCGATCTCGCGCAGCGCGGTGTCGCCGTCGAGCGTGTAGTCGAGCGCCGAGCGGTCGACGGCGGGCGTTTCCTGCGACACGTGGGCGATCCGCCACGACGGCGGCATCGCGAAATCGCCGGCGTCGGAATGCAGCTCGCCGCGCAGGACCGAGAACAGCGTCGATTTGCCGGCGCCGTTCGCGCCGATCAGGCCGGCCTTTTCGCCGGGATTGAGCACGAACGAGGCCGACTCGAACAGCGGCTTGGTGCCGCGCGCAAGGCTGAACTGATTGAAACGGATCACGGCGGGAATGACTGGCCAAAACCGCTATTCTAGACTGCGCGCGCGTCGCCCCGGATATCGGCCGTTCGGCAGATGCCGCAACGGCGCGATTTGGCCTAGACTCCACCTCGATCCGGTTTCGTAAAAGGAGTGCCCGATGTCCACCCTGTATTCGTTCAGCGCAGAGACGCTCGCCGGTGAGCCGGCGTCGCTCGATGCATACCGCGGCAAGGTGCTGCTGATCGTCAATACCGCGAGCGAGTGCGGTTTCACGCCGCAGTATGCGGGCCTGCAGAAGCTGTACGACCAGTACGCGGCGCGCGGTTTCTTCGTGCTCGGCTTCCCGTGCAACCAGTTCGGCAAGCAGGAGCCGGGCGACGCCGCGCAGATCGGCGCGTTCTGCGAGCGCAATTACGGCGTCACGTTCCCGATGTTCGCGAAGATCGATGTGAAGGGCGACCACGCGCATCCGTTGTACCGCTACCTGACCGACGAGGCGCCCGGCATCCTCGGCCTCAAGGCGATCAAGTGGAATTTCACGAAATTCCTGATCGACCGTGACGGTCGGATCGTCAAGCGCTATGCGCCGTCGACGAAGCCCGAGGACATCGCCGCGGATATCGACAAGCTGTTGTAACGCCGAGAAGCGGTGGGCGGGCTGTTCGGACCGAACGGGTAGCGGCCGCGGCGCCGAGCCGAATCCCGCGAAAGCGTGTGCCGTCGTTCGAGCGGCGCACGTCCGGCGCTCGCGCGGCCGCTACAGGATCGGCGCGAACAGGCGCGCGACGTGCATCGCGATGCGTCGCCACGCGGGCGAGTGCCGATACTCGTTCGCATCGACTTCGTAGGCCAGTGCGAAATCGGCGTCGAGCATGGCCTCGACTTCGTCGGCGAACGTGCGATCGACGGTCAGCACCATGATTTCGAAGTTGAGCCGGAACGAGCGGTTGTCGAGATTCGCGCTGCCGATCGCGGCGGCGACGCGGTCGATCAGCACGACCTTCTGGTGCAGGAAGCCGGGCCGGTAGCGGAACACCTTGACGCCCGCGTCGACGAGATCGCGCGCATAGAGCCTGGACGCCTCGAACACGACGTAGTGGTCGCGCCGGCTTGGGATCAGGATGCGCACGTCGACGCCGCGCATCACCGCGAGCTTCAGCGCGGCGATCACCGCTTCGTCGGGTACGAGATACGGCGTCGTGATCCAGATCCGTTCGCGCGCAGCGTTGATCGCCTCGACGAAGAACAGCGAGCCGGTTTCCTGTTTGTCGGCCGGCCCCATCGGCACGGCGAGGCAATGCATCGCGTCGTCGGGCAGCGCCTCCGGCGGTGTGGCGAGCGCCGGCAGCGTCTGCGTGGCCCAGTGCCAGTCTTCGGCGAACACGTACTGAATGCTGGCCACCACCGGGCCGCGGATCTCGATATGGGTGTCGCGCCACGGCGACAGGCGCCGGTTCGCGCCGAGATATTCGACGCCGACGTTGAGGCCGCCGACGAACGCGCGATTGCCGTCGACGACGACGATCTTCCGATGGTTGCGGAAGTTGAGCTGGAAGCGGTTGACGAACTTGCGGTGGGTCGCGAACGGATGGACCTCGACGCCGCCGCGGCGCAGCGTGTCGACGTAGCTGTGCGGCAGGTCGAAGCTGCCGATGCTGTCGTACAACAGGTAGCAGCGCACGCCAGCCGCCGCGCGGGCGAGCAGCGCGTCGCGCAGCATCTGGCCGAGCGCGTCGTCGCGCACGATGAAGAACTGGACGATTACGTAGTCGCGCGCGGTGTCGATCGCCGACAGGATCGCCGAGAAGGTCGCGTCGCCGTTCACGAGCGTGCGCACCGCATTGCCGCCGACGAACGGCATTCCGCCCAGCCGCGTAAGCGCGAGCACGGCGGCCCGGCCGATCGCGTCGGCGGCCGGCCCGTCGGTTGCGTTCGCATCGGGCCACGGCGCGCGCGGCGTGTGCGTGCGCAGCGCTTCCATCTCGTGGCGCCGCGCGTCGACGTAGCCGGAGAATTTGCTGCGGCCGAGGAACAGATACGGAATGAGCGTCAGGTATGGCATCGCGGCGAGCGATACCGCCCACGCGATCGCGCCTTGCGACGTGCGCGTGTTCAAGATCGCGTGACACGCCGCGATGATCCCGAGCACATGGATGGCCAGGATCAGGGTGCCGAGGTGTAACCAGTCGAGGGTCATGGGCGCGTGACGGACTCCTGAAGTCGTGCGGCGCGACAGCCGCTTACGCGCATCTTACCCAACCGTGCGGGACAGCGGTGTGCCGTACCGCACGGTTCGGTCGTGGCGCGCCGTCAGGCCTTGCGCGGCAGGTCCGACGCCTGGATCAGGAACACGGCGTCGTCACCCGCGCTGGTGGGCAGCCACGTGAGCTCGAGGCCGCCGAACGCGGCTTCGACGTGCTCGCGCTCGTTGCCGATCTCGACGACGAGCACGCCGTCGTCGTGCAGCCACTTGTGTGCTTGCCCGATGATGCGTCGCACGATGTCCATGCCGTCGTCGCCGCCCGCGAGCGCCATCTCCGGCTCGTGCCGGTATTCGGGCGGGAGGGCCGCCATCGACGTTGCGTTCACGTACGGCGGATTCGTCAGGATCACGTCGTAGCGCGTGTCGGGCTCGGCGCGGAACGCGGGCAGCGGCGCGTAGAGGTCGCCGTGATGCAGCGTGATGCGATCGTCGAGACCATAGTCGTGCACGTTGATCCTGGCGACTTCGAGTGCCTTCTCGGACAGGTCGACCGCGTCGATCTCGGCATTCGGGAACGCGCTGGCCGCGAGAATCGCGAGGCAGCCGGAGCCGGTGCACAGCTCGAGCACCGCGCCGACCTGTTCGGGATCGGCGACATACGGCTGCAGCCCGTCGTCGAGCAGCTCGCCGATGAACGAGCGCGGCACGATTACGCGCTCGTCGACGTAGAAGCGGTGGCCGTGCATCCACGCTTCATGCGTGAGATAGGCGGCCGGCACGCGGTCGGTCGCGCGTCGTTCGATCACCGCGAGCACTGCCGCGATTTCGTCGGGCAGCAGGCGAGCATCGAGGAACGGCTCGAGCGTGTCGAGCGGCAGGTCGAGCGTGTGCAGCACGAGGTAGGCGGCTTCGTCGTACGCGTTGTCCGAGCCGTGGCCGAACGCGAGCTTCGCCTTCGAGAAGCGCGTGACCGCATAGCGCAGCAGGTCGCGAACGGTTGCAAAAGGTGTCGTCATGCGAGGCTCCGTCAGGCAATCAGTTGTTCGAGCACGCGGCGGTACACGTTCTTCAGCGGGTCGACGAAGCGCACGTCGATGTGTTCGTCGATCTTGTGGATGCTGCCGTTCGGCGGGCCGAACTCGATCACCTGCGGGCAGATGCGCGCAATGAAGCGTCCGTCGGACGTGCCGCCCGTCGTCGACAGCTCGGTCGTGAGGCCGGTTTCGGCGCGGATCGCGTTCTCGAGCGCGTTCGACAGGTCGCCGCGCGGCGTGAGGAACGGCAGGCCGCTCACCGACCACTTCAGCGTGTACTCGAGGCCGTGCTTGTCGAGGATCGCATGCACGCGTGCCTGCAAGCCCTCGACGGTGCTCGCCGTCGAAAAGCGGAAGTTGAACATCAGGTCCGCGTGGCCGGGGATCACGTTGGTCGCGCCGGTGCCCGCATGCAGGTTTGACACCTGCCAGGTGGTCGGCGGGAAGTATTCGTTGCCTTCGTCCCACTGTTCGGCAGCGAGCTCGGCGAGCGCCGGCGCGAGCAGGTGGATCGGGTTCTTCGCGAGGTGCGGGTATGCAATGTGGCCCTGCACGCCCTTGACGATCAGTTCGCCCGACATCGAGCCGCGGCGGCCGTTCTTCACGACGTCGCCGAGTTCGGCGGTCGACGTCGGTTCGCCGACGATGCAGTAGTCGAGGCGTTCGCCGCGCGCTTCGAGCAGCTCGACGACCTTCACGGTGCCGTCGGTGGCCGGTCCTTCCTCGTCGCTCGTGATCAGGAACGCGATCGCGCCGCGATGGCCGGGGTGGGCCGCGACGAATTCCTCGGAGGCGACGACGAACGCCGCGAGCGACGTCTTCATGTCGGCCGCACCGCGGCCGTACAACTTGCCGTCGCGATGCGCGGGAATGAACGGCGGCGAAGTCCACTGCTCGAGCGGGCCGGTCGGCACGACGTCGGTGTGGCCCGCGAACGCGAGCAGCTTGCCGTCGCGGCCGTCGGTGCCGCGCTTGACGGCCCACAGGTTGGTCACGCCGTGCGACGCGATGGTCTCGCATTCGAAGCCGAGCACGGCGAGGCGCTCGGTCATGATCTGCTGGCAATGCTGGTCGTCGGGCGTGACGGACGCGCGGGCGATCAGCTGTTCGGTAAGGGCTAGGGTGGCGGACATGGTTCGGACCACTTTCGATAAAAAATGCCGGCGCGGTGGCCGGCAGCGATGGGGCGTCGTGCGCGGCGCGGGCGCAGCGCGGGCGGCCCTAGGCGGCAAACAGCGCCGCGTACTGATCGGCCACGAAACCGAGCGATTTCACGCGGCCGTTGACGACGAGCACGGGGCGCTTGATGACCGACGGCTTGTGGATCATCAGCGCGACCGCGCCGGACTTCGTTTCCGCGGCCGCCTTCATGGCGTCGTCCAGGCCGCGCCACGTCGTGCCGCGCTTGTTCACGAGCGCGTCGAGCGACACGTCCTTCAGCCAGTCCTCGACGAGCGGTGCGCTGACGCCGAGCTTCTTGAAGTCGTGGAACTCGAACTCGACGCCGTGATCGTCGAGCCACACGCGGGCCTTCTTCACGGTGTCGCAGTTCGGAATGCCGTAGACGACCACGGTGCGCGGCTTGGCCATCAGTCGCCTCGCAGCAGCTCGTTCAGGCCGACCTTCGCGCGGGTCTTCGCGTCGACCTTCTTTACGATCACCGCGCAGTACAGGCTGTGCGAGCCGTCCTTCGACGGCAGGTTGCCGGCGACGACGACCGAGCCGGCCGGGATGCGGCCGTAGCTGACTTCACCCGTTTCGCGATCGTAGATCTTCGTGCTCTGGCCGAGGTACACGCCCATCGAGATCACCGAGTTCTCCTCGACGATCACGCCTTCGACGACTTCCGAGCGCGCGCCGATGAAGCAGTTGTCTTCGATGATGACGGGGTTCGCCTGCAGCGGCTCGAGCACGCCGCCGATGCCGACGCCGCCCGACAGGTGCACGTTCTTGCCGATCTGCGCGCACGAGCCGACCGTGGCCCACGTGTCGACCATCGTGCCTTCGTCGACGTATGCGCCGATGTTGGTGTACGACGGCATCAGCACGACGTTCTTCGCGATGAACGAGCCGCGGCGCGCGATGGCCGGCGGCACGACGCGGAAGCCGCCCGCGGCGAAGTCTTCGGCCGTGTAGTTCGCGAACTTCGACGGCACCTTGTCGTAGAACTGCGAGTAGCCGCCGGCCGGCATCGGTGCGTTGTCCTCCAGGCGGAACGACAGCAGCACGGCCTTCTTCAGCCACTGGTGCACGGTCCAGTTGCCGTCGATCTTCTCGGCGACGCGCAGTGCACCCTTGTCGAGTTGCTCGATCGCGTGAGCGACGGCTTCGCGGACGTCGGCGGGCGCGGCCTTCGGCGACAGCTCGGCGCGGTTTTCCCAGGCGGTATCGATGATTTGCTGAAGTTGTTGCGACATGTTCGTTTTCGCAGGAGATGAATGGAATTGATCGGGATGGACGTCTTACCGCGCGAGAGCCCGGCAGAAATCGACGATGCGTTGCGCGCCCTCGACGCATTCGGGGGTGCCCGCGACGAGCGCGATCCGGATGAAATCGCGGCCCGGATTCGTGCCGTGCGCATCGCGCGCCAGGTACGAGCCGGGCAGAACCGTCACATTATAGTCGGCGTACAGGCGGCGGGCGAACTCGGTATCCGACAGGCCGGTGCGCGCGACATTGGCCCACAGGTAGAACGCGGCGTCGGGCAGCTTCACGTCGATCACGTCGGCCAGCATCGGCGTGACCGTGCTGAACTTCTGCAGGTACAGCGCGCGGTTCTCGCGCACGTGCGCCTCGTCGTTCCACGCGGCGATGCTCGCGTGTTGCCAGACCGGCGACAGCGCGGCGCCGTGGTACGTGCGGTAGAGCAGGAATTTCTTCAGCAGCGCGGCGTCGCCGGCGACGAAGCCCGAGCGCATGCCCGGCACGTTCGAGCGCTTCGACAGGCTCGACAGCATCACGAGCCGCTCGAAGCCGCGACCGAGGCGGTGCGCGGCCTCGAGGCCGCCGAGCGGCGGCGCCGCTTCGTCGAAGTAGATCTCCGAATAGCACTCGTCGGATGCGATCACGAAGCCGTGGCGGTCGGACAGCGCGAACAGCTCGCGCCAGTCGTCGAGCGTCAGCACGGCGCCCGTCGGGTTGCCCGGCGAACACACGTACAGCAGCTGGGTGCGCGCCCAGACTTCATCGGGCACGGCCGCGTAGTCGCACGCGAAGTTGCGCGCCGGGTCGCTGTTCGCGAAATAGGGTTCGGCACCGGCCAGGAGCGCCGCGCCTTCGTAAATTTGATAGAACGGATTCGGACAGAGTACGATCGCCTTCTCGCCGTCCGCGGTCGGGCGCGCGTCGATCACCGTCTGCGCGAGCGAGAACAGCGCCTCGCGCGACCCCGACACGGGCAGCACCTGCGTGGCCGGGTCGATCGCCGGCAGCCCATAGCGGCGCTCCAGCCAGTGCGCGATCGACGTGCGCAGCGCGTCCGAGCCGGCCGTGGCCGGATATGACGCGAGGCCGTCGAGCGAAGCCACCACGGCGTCGCGGATCAGCGCCGGAGTCGGGTGCTTGGGCTCGCCGATGCCGAAGCTGATCGGTTTCAGGCCGGCGGAGGGCGTCACGTCCTTGAACAGGGCGCGCAGCTTTTCGAAGGGATAGGGCTGGAGCGAGTCGAGTCGAGGGTTCACGGGCGAAGCGGCCATCGCGGCCGGTTGGAGCGAAAGGGGCGGCGCGGGTGCCGCACGGCTGCGAGCGGGCGCCGACGGCGCGCGGGTCGCAACGGACGATTATAGCGTGATGCAATGCGGTCACGGCCCGCCGGAACGGCGGCCGGGCCGGTCGAATAAAGGGTATCGAACCAAATGAATAACGCGGTACGCGGCAGCCTGCCGACGCTGGCCATCCTGATCGGCGCGTCGGTATGGGGCCTGATCTGGTATCCGCTGCGGATCCTCGCGTCGCTCGGGCTCACCGGCACGCTGGCGAGCGCGCTGACGAGCGCCGTTGCTTTCCTGTTCGTGGTGGTCGTGCGGCACCGCACGATCGCCACGCTGCGCTGGCACTGGGTGCTGCCGGGCATCGCGATCACGGCGGGCGTGACGAACCTCGGCTTCGTATGGGGCACGATCCACGGCGAAGTGCTGCGCGTGATGCTGCTGTTCTACCTGACGCCCGCCTGGACCGCGATCTACGCGCATTTCCTGCTGCGCGAGCGGCTGACCTGGGCCGGCGTGGGGCTTGCGGCGCTGTCGATCGGCGGCGCGATGCTGATGCTGTGGTCGCCGAAGCTCGGCATGCCGCTGCCGGCCAATCCGGCGGAATGGGCGGGGCTCGCGGCCGGCCTGAGTTTCGCGATGAGCAACGTGCTCGTGATCAAGGCGAGCCGCGAGCTGCCGGACATGCGCGCCGAAATGCGCACGGCGACGCTGTTCGGCGGCGCGGCGGTGTTCGGCGCGATCGCATCGCTGTTCGAGGGGCTGCCGGCCGCGCCGGCGGGCGGCCAGCTCGGCGTCGCCGCGCTGATCGTCGCCGCGATCGGCGTGACGATGGCGGCGAACAACCTGCTCGTGCAATATGGCCTCGCGCGCGTGCCGGCGAATCGCGCGTCGATCATCATGCTGTTCGAGATCGTGATCACCGCGCTGTCCGCGTGGGTGTTCGCGAACGAACTGCCGACGGCGCGCGAATGGGCGGGCGGCGCATGCATCGTGCTGGCGACGCTGCTGTCGAGCCGGGTCCATCGTGCCGCGCCGGCATCGGGCAAACCCGGCGACGGGCGGGACGGCGCACGCGCGATGGTATGATGGAAGCCGTTTGCGGGGCCCAACGCTGGATGCGCGCGGCCCCGCTTTTGAATTCCGGGGCGCATCGCGCGCACGGGCCGTCCGGCCCCGCGCGTCGCGGCCCCGTCCGTTTCACACCTTCTTCACATCCGATACCGCCGTGCGTCTGAGCTCGATCAAACTCGCTGGCTTCAAATCCTTTGTCGATCCCACGCATTTCCAGGTTCCGGGCCAGCTTGTCGGCGTGGTGGGCCCGAACGGGTGCGGCAAGTCCAACATCATCGATGCCGTGCGCTGGGTGCTCGGCGAGTCGCGCGCGTCCGAGCTGCGCGGCGAGTCGATGCAGGACGTGATCTTCAACGGCTCGACCGCACGCAAGCCCGGCAGCCGGGCCAGCGTCGAGCTGATCTTCGACAACTCCGACGGCCGCGCGGCCGGGCAGTGGGGCCAGTACGGCGAGATCGCCGTGAAGCGCGTGCTGACGCGCGACGGCACGTCGAGCTACTACATCAACAACCTGCCGGCGCGCCGCCGCGACATCCAGGACATCTTCCTCGGCACGGGCCTCGGCCCGCGCGCGTACGCGATCATCGGCCAGGGCATGATCGCGCGGATCATCGAGGCGAAGCCGGAAGAGCTGCGCGTGTTCCTCGAGGAAGCCGCCGGCGTGTCGAAGTACAAGGAGCGCCGCCGCGAAACGGAGAACCGCCTGCACGACACGCGCGAGAACCTGACGCGCGTTGAGGACATCGTCCGCGAGCTCGGCGCGAACCTCGAGAAGCTCGAGGCGCAGGCCGTCGTCGCGACCAAATACAAGGAACTCGTCGCCGACGGCGAGGAGAAGCAGCGCCTGTTGTGGCTGCTGCGCAAGAACGAGGCCGCGAGCGAGCAGCAGAAGCAGCAGCGCGCGATCGAGCAGGCGCAGATCGACCTCGAGGCGCAGACGGCAAAGCTGCGCGAGGTCGAGTCGCAGCTCGAGACGTTGCGGGTCGCGCATTATTCGGCGAGCGACGCGATGCAGGGCGCGCAGGGTGCGCTCTACGAGGCGAACGCCGAAGTGAGCCGCCTTGAGGCCGAGATCAAGTTCATCGTCGAATCGCGCAATCGCGTGCAGGCGCAGATCGCCGCGCTGAACGCGCAGCGCGAGCAATGGCGCGCGCAGGCCGAGAAGGCGCAGGACGAGCTCGAGGAAGCGGAAGAAGCGCGGGCGATGGCCGACGAGAAGGCCGCGCTCGCTGAAGACAACGCGGCCGCGAAGCACGACGCGCTCCCGGCGCTCGAGGCGAAATGGCGCGATGCGCAGGCGCAGCTCAACGACGAGCGCGCCCGGATCGCGCAGACCGAACAGTCATTGAAGCTCGAGGCCGCGCACCAGCGCAATGCCGACCAGCAGCTCCAGCAGCTTCAGCAGCGCCACGAACGCCTGAAGTCCGAGGCGGGCGGGCTCGACGCACCGGACGAAGCGCAGCTCGAGGAGTTGCGCATGCAGCTCGCCGAACAGGAAGAGATCCTCGCCGAAGCCCAGGCACGCCTGACCGATGCGCAGGACGCGCTGCCGCGCCTCGACGGCGAACGCCGTGCCGCACAGGAGCGCGTGCAGGCCGAAAGCGCGCAGATCCACCAGCTCGAGGCGCGGCTCGCCGCGCTCAAGCAGCTGCAGGAGAACGTGCAGACCGAAGGCAAGATCCAGCCGTGGCTCGACAAGCACGAGCTCGGCGCGCTGCCGCGTCTCTGGAAGAAGCTGCACGTCGAGGCGGGCTGGGAAGCGGCGCTCGAGGCCGTGCTGCGCGAGCGTCTGGCTGCGCTCGAAGTGTCGAATCTCGACTGGGTGAAGGCGTTCGCGACCGACGCGCCGCCCGCGAAGCTCGCGTTCTACGCGCCGCCCGCGGCCGGTGAGCCGCCGGCCGCCGCGGCCGGGCTGCGCCCGGTGCTGTCGCTCGTTCGCATCGACGATGCGGGCATCCGTGCGGTGCTGAACGACTGGCTCGGCAACGTGTACGTCGCCGACGACGTCGCGCAGGCGCTCGCGACGCGCGCGCAACTGCCGGCAGGCGGCGCGTTCGTCGTCAAGGCCGGCCACATCGTCACGCGTGTCGGCGTGCAGCTGTACGCGGCCGATTCGGAGCAGGCCGGGATGCTGGCCCGCCAGCAGGAAATCGAGAACCTGACGCGCCAGGTGCGCGCGCAGGCGCTGCTCGCCGACGAGGCCCGCACCGCCGCCGTGCGGGCGGAGGCCGCGCACACGCAGGCCACGCAGGCGCTCGGCGACGTGCGCGCGCAGGCCGAGCGTGCGACGCAGCGCGTGCACGCACTGCAGATGGACGTGCTGAAGCTCGCGCAGGCGCATGAGCGCTACACGCAGCGCAGCACGCAGATCCGCGAGGAGCTCGAGGAAATCGGCGCGCAGATCGACGAGCAGCGCGCGCTGCGCGCGGAATCGGAAGCGAACTTCGAGCGTTTCGACGGCGAACTCGCGGAACTGCAGGCGCGCTTCGAGGACAACCAGCTCGCATTCGAGGCGCTCGACGAATCGCTGACGCAGGCGCGCCAGGAAGCGCGCGACCTTGAGCGCGGCGCGAACGACGCACGCTTCGCCGCGCGCAACGCGGTCACGCGGATCGACGAGCTCAAGCGCAGCATCCAGGTCGCGCACGAGCAGAGCGAGCGCGTCGCCGCGTCGCTGGAAGACGCGCGCGCCGAACTCGAAACGATCAACGAGCAGACTGCGCACACGGGGCTGCAGGACGCGCTCGAAATTCGCGCGGTGAAGGAAGAGGCGTTGCAGGCCGCGCGGATCGAGCTCGACGACCTGACGGCAAAGCTGCGCGCTTCGGACGAGCAGCGTCTCGTCGCCGAGCGTTCGCTGCAGCCGTTGCGCGACCGCATCACCGAGCTGCAGCTGAAGGAGCAGGCCGCGCGCCTGTCCGTCGAGCAGTTTGCCGAGCAGCTCGCGGCCGCCGAGGTCGACGAGCAAGCGCTGCGCGAGAAGCTGACCCCGGACCTGAAACCGTCGTATCTGCAGGGCGAGGTCACGCGCCTGAACAACGCGATCAACGCGCTGGGTCCGGTCAACATGGCCGCGCTCGACGAGCTGAAGGCCGCGAGCGAGCGCAAGGTGTTCCTCGATGCGCAGTCGGCCGACCTGACCGACGCGATCACGACGCTCGAGGATGCGATCCACAAGATCGACCAGGAAACCCGCACGCTGCTGCAGGGCACGTTCGACGAGGTCAACCGTCACTTCAGCGACCTGTTCCCGCGCCTGTTCGGCGGCGGCCAGGCGAAGCTGATCATGACGGGCGACGAGATCCTCGACGCGGGCGTGCAGGTGATGGCGCAGCCGCCGGGCAAGAAGAACGCGACCATCCACCTGCTGTCGGGCGGCGAAAAGGCGCTGACCGCCACCGCGCTGGTGTTTGCGATGTTCCAGCTGAACCCGGCGCCGTTCTGTCTGCTCGACGAGGTCGACGCGCCGCTCGACGACGCGAACACCGAGCGTTTCGCGAATCTCGTGCGCGCGATGTCCGACAAGACGCAGTTCCTCTTCATCTCGCACAACAAGATCGCGATGGAGATGGCGCAGCAGTTGATCGGCGTGACGATGCAGGAGCAGGGCGTGTCGCGAATCGTCGCGGTGGACATGGAAACCGCCGCGGGTTTTGCCCAGAATTGACGTTTGACGAAACCGGACCGCGTTCGCGCGGCGCATGGGCGCCCGTTCGCGAGTCCGACGAACAAGAATTGCTGATGGAGCGTGCATGGACGAGTTGACACTCGGATTGATCGGCGCGGGCGCCGTCGTGGTGGGCGGCGTCGTGGTCTACAACGCGTGGCAGGGCGCGAAGGTGCGGCGCAGGATGCCGCGCCCGATGCCGGAAGAGACGGCCGAGGCGATGAATCGCCCCGAGCGCGACGAAGAGCTGCCGTTCATCGAGCCGGTGCGCCAGCCCGTGCGCCGCGAATCCGCGGCGCCGGCACCGGCCGCCGCTGCCGCGAGCGCATCGGCCGACGCCGCGCGCGTCGAGCCAACCTTCGGTGGTGTGGCGCCTGCCGACACGCCGGCCGACCTGCAGGCCGAGGCCACCGGCGTCGACGCGCCGTCGGCGTCGACCGAGTCGGCCGAGCAGGCCGTCGACGAAGGTGCGGTCGCCGCCACGCAGGAAGCACCGGCCGCGGATGCATCGAACGAACCGGCCGAACCCGTGCTGCCCGCCGCGACGACGATTTCGTCGGCGCCGCCCGCGATCGTCGACCGCCGGATCGACTGCATCGTGCCGATTCGCCTCGGCGCGCCGCTGCCGGGCGACAAGATCCTGCCGGTCGCGCAGCGGCTGCGCCGTGCGGGCAGCAAGCCCGTGCATATCGAGGGCAAACCGGAAGGCGGCCAGTGGGAACTGCTGCAGAACGGCGTGCGCTATGAAGAGCTGCGTGCCGCCGCCCAGCTCGCGAACCGCAGCGGCGCGCTGAACGAACTCGAATTCTCCGAATTCGTGACGGGCGTCCAGCAGTTCGCCGATGCGATCGACGGCGCACCGGAATTCCCGGACATGATGGAGACGGTCGCGATGGCGCGCGAACTCGACGGCTTTGCCGCGCAGTGCGACGCGCAGTTGTCGATCAACGTGATGTCGGACGGCGCGCCGTGGTCGGCGAACTACGTGCAGGCCGTCGCTTCCCAGGACGGGCTGCTGCTGTCGCGCGACGGCACGCGCTTCGTGAAGCTCGATGCGAAGCAGAACCCCGTGTTCATGCTGCAGTTCGGCGACACGAACTTCCTGCGCGACGACCTGACCTACAAGGGCGGCAACATGATCACGCTGGTGCTCGACGTGCCGGTCGCCGAAGAGGACATCCTGCCGTTCCGGCTGATGTGCGACTACGCGAAGTCGCTGTCCGAGCGGATCGGCGCGCGGGTCGTCGACGATTCGCGCCGGCCGCTGCCGGAATCGACGCTGGTGGCGATCGACCAGCAACTCATGAAGCTGTACGCGAAGCTCGAGGAAGCGGGCATCCCGGCCGGTTCGCCGGTCACGCGCCGCCTCTTCAGTCAGTAAACGCGTTTCACGGGCGACGGCCTGCGGGTGCCGTCGCCCGTTGTCGCTGCAGCGCCGCACACACATCGTCCGTGTGCACTGCAACGCGCCTGCGCGGCACGCATCGCGCGCCCCCGCCGCGGCGTCAAACTGAGATAATCGAACATCCGATTTTTCAGAGCGAATTGCCGCCAGCATGGCCCGAACCCAAGCCGAACCGCCAGCCAGCCACCCCGACGCGCGTGCCGCGTGGCTGCGCGATCAACTCGAGCGGGCGAATTACGCCTATTACGTGCTCGACCAGCCGGATCTGCCCGACGCCGAATACGACCGGCTCTTCGGCGAGCTGCAACAGCTCGAAACCGATCATCCCGAGCTCGTGACGCCCGATTCGCCGACGCAGCGCGTCGGCGGCGAAGTGGCGAGCGGTTTCACGCCGGTCGTCCATGACGCGCCGATGCTGTCGCTGAACAACGGCTTCGCCGACGAGGACATCGCCGCGTTCGACAAGCGCGTCGCCGATGCGCTCGGCAAGACGACCGATCTTGCCGGCTCGGTGACGGATCCCGTCGAATACGCATGCGAGCTGAAGTTCGACGGGCTCGCGATCTCGCTGCGCTACGAGCACGGCGTGTTCGTGCAGGCATCGACGCGCGGCGACGGCACGACCGGCGAGGACGTGACGGAGAACGTCCGCACGATCCGCTCGATCCCGCTGAAGCTGAAGGGCGCGCACGTGCCCGCCGTGCTCGACGTGCGCGGCGAGGTGCTGATGTTCAAGCGTGATTTCGCACGCCTGAACGAACGCCAGCGCGCGGCCGAGCAGCGCGAATTCGCGAATCCGCGCAATGCGGCGGCCGGCAGCCTGCGCCAGCTCGACCCGAAGATCACCGCGCAGCGTCCGTTGTCGTTCTTCTCGTACGGGATCGGCGTGCTCGACGGGATGCCGATGCCGGACACGCACAGCGCGCTGCTCGACTGGTACGAGTCGCTCGGCCTGCCGGTGAACCGCGAACGCGCGGTCGTGCTCGGCGCCGACGGCCTGCTCGGTTTCTTCCGCAAGGTCGGCGAGAAGCGCGAATCGCTGCCGTACGATATCGACGGCGTCGTCTACAAGGTCAACCGGCGCGACGAGCAGGACCGCCTCGGCTTCGTGTCGCGCGCGCCGCGCTTCGCGCTCGCGCACAAGTTCCCCGCGCAGGAAGCATTGACGAAGCTCGTCGCGATCGACGTGCAGGTCGGCCGCACGGGCGCGATCACGCCGGTCGCGCGGCTCGAGCCGGTGTTCGTCGGCGGCGCGACGGTAACCAACGCAACGCTGCACAACGAGGACGAAGTGCGTCGCAAGGACATCCGGATCGGCGATACCGTGATCGTGCGGCGCGCGGGCGACGTGATTCCCGAAGTCGTCGGCGCGCTGCTCGACCGCCGGCCGGCCGATGCGGCCGAGTTCGTGATGCCGACCGAGTGCCCGGTATGCGGCTCGAAGATCGAGCGCCTGCCCGACGAGGCGATCGCGCGCTGCACGGGCGGCCTGTTTTGCCCGGCGCAGCGCAAGCAGGCGCTGTGGCACTTCGCGCAGCGCCGCGCGCTCGACATCGACGGGCTCGGCGAGAAGATCATCGATCAGCTCGTCGAGCTGAACCTCGTGCGCACGCCGGCCGACCTGTTCAATCTCGGTTTCGCGACGCTCGCGGAACTCGACCGGTTCGCCGAGAAGTCCGCACAGAATCTGCTCGACTCGCTCGAAAAGGCGAAGCACACGACCCTCGCGCGCTTCATCTACGGGCTCGGGATCCGCCATGTCGGCGAATCGACCGCGAAGGATCTCGCGAAGCATTTCGGGTCGCTGACGCCGATCATGGACGCGTCGATCGAGGAACTGCTCGAAGTGAACGACGTCGGGCCGATCGTGGCCGAGTCGCTGCACCAGTTCTTCGCGGAAGAGCACAACCGCACGGTGATCGAGCAGTTGCGCGCGCCCGGCAAGGTCACGTGGCCCGAAGGCCCGCCCGCGCCGAAGGCGCCGCAGGGCGTGCTCGCCGGCAAGACGGTCGTGCTGACGGGCACGCTGCCGACGCTCACGCGCGACGCGGCGAAGGAGATGCTCGAAGCGGCGGGCGCGAAAGTCGCGGGCTCGGTATCGAAGAAGACGGATTACGTGGTCGCGGGCGCTGACGCCGGCAGCAAGCTCGCGAAGGCCGAGGAACTCGGCATCCCCGTGCTGGACGAAGACGGACTGCACCAACTCCTGGAGGGCAACACGCCATGATTCGCGAGATCCTGAAGATGGGCGATCCGCGCCTGCTCGAAGTCGCCAAGCCGGTCGAGCGGTTCGATACCCCCGAACTGCACGAGATCGTCGCGGACATGTTCGAGACGATGCATCACGCGAACGGTGCGGGGCTTGCCGCGCCGCAAATCGGCGTCGGTCTGCAGATCATCATCTTCGGCTTCGGCAGCAACAACCGTTATCCGGACGCACCGCCCGTGCCCGAGACGGTGCTGATCAACCCGAAGCTCGAGTACATGCCGCCGGACATGGAGGAGGGCTGGGAGGGCTGCCTGTCGGTGCCGGGCATGCGCGGCGTCGTCAGCCGCTATGCGAAGGTGCGCTACAGCGGCTTCGATCAGTTCGGCGCGAAGCTCGACCGCGTCGCCGAAGGCTTCCACGCGCGGGTCGTCCAGCACGAATACGATCACCTGATCGGCAAGCTGTATCCGATGCGGATCACCGACTTCACGCGCTTCGGCTTCACCGAAGTGTTGTTTCCGGGGCTTGATCCGGCCGACGACGACTGACCGTCATGCGGCCGCGCGCGCCGTCGCCGTATCGAAACGCAAAAAGCCCGCTTGCGCGGGCTTTTTGCATTGCGCGGCACGCAGTGCGTGCCCGCCGTCAGAACGACTCGTCAGCCGACAGATAGCGCCATTGCCCTTGCGGCAACGCGCCGAGCATCACGCGGCCCATCCGCACGCGTTTCAGACCGATCACTTCGAGACCGACCAGTTCGCACATGCGGCGGATCTGGCGCTTCTTGCCTTCGCGCAGCACGAAACGCAGCTGTTCGCCGTTCTGCCAGCTCACCATCGCGGGCTTCAGCGGGACGCCGTCGAGCTCGAGACCGTGGCGCAGCTTCGCGAGCGATTCCGCGGGGAAGTGCTGGTCGATGTCGATCAGCCGTTCGCCGAAGCGCACGCGCACCAGATATTCCTTGTCGATGTCCGACTGCTCGCCGATCAGTTGCTTCGCGATCCGGCCGTTCTGCGTCAGCACGAGCAGGCCGGTCGAATCGATGTCGAGCCGCCCGGCCGGCGCGAGCGCATGCAGATGCTGCGGCGAGAAGCGCAGTTGCGAGCGGTCGCCGCTCCACTGGTTCGCGCGCGTGATCAGTACCGATGCCGGCTCGTAGCCGTCTTCCGCCTGACCCGACACGTAGCCGACCGGCTTGTGCAGCAGGATCGTCACCTGCGCGGCCTGCGCGGCGCTCGCGCGTTCGTCGATCTCGATCTTCTGGTCCGGGCGGACCTTGGTGCCGAGCGTGTCGATGCGTTCGCCGTCGACGAGCACCCAGCCCTTTTCGATCCATTCGTCCGCTTCGCGGCGCGAGCACAGGCCGAGTTCGGACATGCGCTTCGACAGGCGCATCAGGCCCGTTTCGTCGCCGTGGTCGACGTCGGCGGCGCGGCGCTTGACCGGTTGCGCGGTCTTCAGCGCGGCGCCGGTCGAGCGGCGTTCGGTGCCGCTACGTTCGTTGTCGCGTGCGGGGCGCGCCGGACGGTCGGACGATGTGCGGCGTTCGCCGAAGCTGCGCTTTTCGCCTGCACCGGCTGCCTTGTCGCGGTAGGGTGCGCGTGCAGCGCCTTCGACGCCTGCGCGGCGCGGGCGCGCATCGTCGTCATTGCGACGGGCCGGGCGGTCGGATGTCGTGCGGCGTTCGCCGAAGCTGCGCTTTTCGCCTGCGCCGGCTGCTTTGTCGCGGTAGGGCGCACGTGCGCCGCCTTCAGCGCTTGCGCGGCGCGGGCGTGCATCGTCGTCGCTGCGGCGAGCCGGGCGGTCGGACGACGTACGGCGTTCGCCGAAGCTGCGCTTTTCGCCTGTGCCGGCTGCCTTGTCGCGGTAGGGCGCACGTGCGCCGCCTTCAGCGCTTGCGCGGCGCGGGCGCGTATCGTCGTCGCTGCGGCGAGCCGGGCGGTCGGAGGACGTACGGCGTTCGCCGAAGCTGCGCTTTTCGCCTGCGCCGCCTGCCTTGTCGCGGTAGGGCGCACGTGCGCCACCTTCAGCGCTTGCGCGGCGCGGGCGCGTATCGTCGTCGCTGCGGCGAGCCGGACGGTCGGACGACGTACGGCGTTCGCCGAAGCTGCGCTTTTCGCCTTCACCGGCTGCCTTGTCACGATAGGGCGCACGTGCACCGCCTTCGGTGCCCGCACGGCGCGGCCGCGCATCGGGCTTGCCGTCGGTGCCGCGATACGGACGGGCGTCGCCGCGTTCGGCGCGGCCGCCAGGCTTCGCGTCACTGCGATAGCCGCGCTCGGCGCTGCCGTCACGCGGCGCGCGCTTTGCCGGAGCGCGTTCCGCACCCGGGCCCTCCGCGCCGCGCGGCTTGAACGCACGCTCACCGGCGGCAGTCGGTGCGGCGGCCTTCTTCGGGCGCGGCGGCTTGTCGGCCGCGGACGGCGCGGCGGGGCGCACCGCCTTGCGGGCGACGAGGCTGCCGGAGCGGACAGGTGCGCGGGTCGGCGACGCCGGCCGCGGATTCTTGACGGTCAATTTGGTGCGCATAAACGCTGGGATTCATTCAGACTGCGATCGCGCGCAGCAATTCGGTTTCGAGCTGGATCTGCAAGCGGTTGTCGGACAGGCCGGCACCGTCGAGCAGGAAGATGTCCTCGACGCGTTCGCCGAGCGTATTGATCCGCGCCGCGTGGACGCCGACCCGATGCTCGGCCAGGACGCGCGCGATCGAATAGAGAAGGCCCGGCCGGTCGTTGGCGGACACGGACAGGATGTAGTACTGACCGCGCTCGTCGGCCCGGAGGTCGACGCGCGGCGTAATCGGAAACGTCCGGGACAGCCGCGACAGGCGACCCTTGGACGGCTCAGGCAGTGACGCGGTGTCGGCAAGGCGCGTCGCGAGTTGCTGTTCGACGAGATTCGCGATGTCGCGGTAGCGTACGTCGCGTTCGGTCTGCGTGACGATGAAGTTGTCGAGCGCATAGCCGTGCCGCGTTGTGCTGACGCGCGCATCGAGCACCGACAGCCCGTTGCGGTCGAAGTACGCGCAAATGCCCGCGAAGAGGTCGGGGCGGTCCTTCACGTACACGAGCACTTGCAGCGCGTCGCCGATCGGCGACGGCCGCGCGCGGACGATCGCGGTTTCGGCGTTCACGTGCCGGTACAGCACGCGCGTCTGCCATGCGATGTCGGCCGCGTCGTGGCGCAGGAAAAAGCCGATGTCGAGCTGATCCCACAGCGCGCGGTGCGCGTCGTCGGGCACGGTCTCGAGGCGCAGCAGCGCGAGCGCCTGCTCCTGCCGCGACTTCAGTTCCGAATGCGCGTCGGGATTGGCGCCGCCGAGCACCGCCAGCGTGATCCGGTAGAGGTCTTCGAGAAGCTTGCCCTTCCACGTGTTCCACACCTTCGGGCTCGTGCCGCGGATATCGGCGACGGTCAGCAGGTAGAGCGCGGTGAGGTAGCGCTCGTTGCCGACGACTTCGGCGAAGCGCTTGATGACCTCCGGGTCGCTCGTGTCCTGCTTCTGTGCGACCTGGCTCATCGTCAGGTGATGCTGGACGAGCCACACGATCAGCGCCGCGTCGTCGCCGGCGATCCCGTGCTCGCGGCAGAAACGCCGCGCGTCGGCCATCCCGAGCGTCGAGTGGTCGCCGCCGCGGCCCTTCGCGATGTCGTGGAACAACGCCGCGACATACAGCACCCACGGGCGCTCGAAATTGCCGATCAGCTGGCTGCAGAACGGGTACTCGTGCGCGTGCTCGGCCACCGCGAAGCGGCGAATGTTGCGCAACACCATCAGGATGTGCTGGTCGACCGTGTACACGTGGTAAAGGTCGTGCTGCATCTGGCCGACGATGCGGCGGAAATTCAGCAGATAGCGGCCGAGCACGCTCGTCTGGTTCATCAGCCGGAACGCATGCGTGATGCCTTCGGGCTGCTGCAGGATCTGCATGAACGTGCGGCGGTTCTGCGGATCGCGCCGCCACGTGTCGTTCATGATCTCGCGCGAGTTGTACAGCGCGCGCAGCGTGCGGGCGGACAGACCCTTCACGCCACGGGTCGCCTCGTACAGCAGGAACGCTTCGAGGATCGCGTCCGGATGGCGTTCGAACACGCCGTCGTCGACGATCTCGAGCATGCCCTGCTTCTCGACGAAGCGATCGGGCGACAGCACGCGCGTGATGCCGCTCGTCGCGGGAAACAGCTGCGCCTCGATGTTCTGGATCAGGATCGTCGCCAGCTGCGTGACCGCTTTCGCGGCCCAGTAGTAACGGCGCATCAGCTGCTCGCTTGCGCGCTTGGCCTGCGTCGGCTGGTAGCCGAAGCTCTCGGCGGCCTGCGTCTGCAGGTCGAACACGAGCATGTCCTGGCGGCGGCCGGCGATCACGTGCAGCCGCGCGCGCAGCGTCTTCAGGAATCCTTCGTTGCGGCGCAGCTCGCGCGCCTCGCGATCGGTGATGAGGCCGCGTGTGTCGAGCTCGCGCCAGCTGCTGCCGAAGCCGGCCGCGCGCGCGATCCAGAGGATCGTCTGCAGGTCGCGCAACCCGCCGGGGCTTTCCTTCACGTTCGGCTCGAGGCTGTACGGCGTGTCCTGGAACTTCGCGTGGCGCTGGCGCATCTCGAGCACCTTCGCGGTGAAGAACGCGCGCGCGTCGAGCGCCTCGTGATACCGCACGGTGAAGCGCTCGAACAGCGCGGTGCTGCCGACGATGCGGCGCGCCTCGAGCAGTGAGGTCTGCACGGTGACGTCCTGCGATGCTTCCTCGATGCATTGGGCGACCGTGCGCACGCTGCTGCCGATCTCGAGGCCGAGATCCCATGCCATCCCGATGAAGCGCTCGATGCGTGCGTCGAGCGCCGCGTCGAGCGCATCGGGCAGCAGCACGAGGATGTCGACGTCGGAGTAGGGCGCGAGCTCGCCGCGCCCGTAGCCGCCGACGGCGACGAGTGCGAGCGTCGCGGGCAGCCCGCAGTCGTCCCACACGCGCTTGAGCACGTCGTCGGTGAGTTTCGACAGTGCGTGCATCAGCGACGCGACGTTCGTCGCGCTGCGAAAGCGCTCGAGCATGTCGGCCTTGGCGGCCTTGAATTCGGCGCGCCGCGACAGCGCTTCGGGCGAGGGGGCGGCGTGAGCGCTCATGGGCGGGCCGTTCAGGTCAGCAGGTCAGGGGCGGGCGGGGCGGCCTGGCGCGGCGGCGCTCAGACCGCGGCGGCCGGTTGCGCGAACACCGGCCGCGCCGGCGTGCCGGCGGACACGGTCAGCACCTCGTAGCCCGTCTCGGTGACGAGCACCGTGTGCTCCCACTGCGCGGACAGGCTGCGGTCGCGCGTCTTGACCGTCCACTGGTCGGGCATCGTGCGGATATCGCGCTTGCCGGCGTTGATCATCGGCTCGATCGTGAAGATCATCCCGGCCTTCAGCTCGATGCCGGTGCCCGGACGGCCGTAGTGGACGACCTGCGGATCCTCGTGGAACACCGTGCCGATGCCGTGGCCGCAGTATTCGCGCACGACGCTGTAGCCCTGCGCCTCCGCATGCTTCTGGATCGCGTAGCCGATGTCGCCGAGGTGGGCGCCGGGCTTGACCTGGTCGATGCCGAGCCACATGCACTCGTAGGTGGTCTGTACGAGGCGCTTCGCGAGGATCGAGCCCTCGCCGACGATGAACATCCGGCTGGTGTCGCCGAAGTAGCCGTTCTTGATCACGGTGATGTCGATGTTCAGCGCGTCGCCGTTCTTGATCACCTTCTCGCCCGGAATGCCGTGGCAGATCACGTCGTTGACGGAGATGCAGGTGGCCTTCGGGTACGGCGGATAGCCGGGCGGCTGATAATTCAGCGGCGCGGGGATCGTGCCCTGCTCGTTGAGCATGAATTCGTGACAGAGCCGGTCGAGTTCGGCGGTCGTGACGCCCGCGACGACGTGCGGCGTGATGAAGTCGAGCACTTCGCTCGCGAGACGGCAGGCGACGCGCATCTCGGCGATGTCGTGTTCGTTTTTGAGCGTAATAGCCATCGAGGTATGCCTGGAATGCGGTGAATTGACGGATTATCGCACCTTATGGCGGGCCTCGCAGCCCCTGCCGGCGGTGCCGATGCGGGTTTTCGCGGATTGTCCGGCCGACTGCCGCGCGGCAAGCGAAAGTGCCGGGCGACTTGAGAGCCGACAAACCGGCGTGCTATACTCTCTGGCTAAGTCGACATCCAAATGCCGAACATGCCCGTCATCGGGCGGTGCAGGGCGGCATGGCGATGAAAGGCTTGCGGCACGGGCATTTTCGCACGTGCCGAATCGCAAGCCGGCGCAACCAGGGTGCCGGCCGCGCGGAACGAGGGTCCTTCGGGGCGCGTTCGCGCGGCGGGTACGGCAGCCGGCTTAAGACCCAACCCTCGTGGAGAATTTACATGGCAGTCACGATGCGCCAAATGCTGGAAGCGGGTGTCCACTTCGGTCACCAGACCCGTTTCTGGAACCCGAAGATGGCTCCGTTCATTTTCGGTCACCGCAACAAGATTCACATCATCAACCTCGAAAAGACGCTGCCGATGTTCACGGACGCACAGAAGTACGTGCGCCAGTTGGCAGCGAACCGCGGCACGATCCTGTTCGTCGGCACGAAGCGTCAGTCGCGTGACACGATCGCCCAGGAAGCGCAGCGCGCGGGCATGCCGTACGTCAACGCACGCTGGCTCGGCGGCATGATGACCAACTTCAAGACGCTGAAGGTTTCGATCAAGCGCCTGAAGGACATGGAAGCGGCAGTCGAGGCAGGCGAGCTCGAGAAGATGAGCAAGAAGGAAGCGCTGCTGTTCGAACGCGAAATCGCCAAGCTGCAGAAGTCGATCGGCGGCGTGAAGGACATGGGCGGCATTCCGGACGCAATCTTCGTCGTCGACGTCGGCTACCACAAGATTGCCGTGACGGAAGCGAACAAGCTGGGCGTGCCGGTCATCGCCGTGGTCGATACGAACCACTCGCCGGAAGGTGTGGATTACGTGATCCCGGGTAACGACGACTCGAGCAAGGCAGTCGCGCTGTACGCCGAAGGCGTGGCCGACGCGATCCTGGAAGGCCGTGCGAACGCGGTCAACGAAGTGGTCCAGGCAGCGCGTGGCGACGACGAGTACGTCGAGGAAAACGCGTAACTGGCCCCGAGCCGGCGCAAAAAGGGGGCTCTCAACAGGCCCCCTTTTTTTAAGCTTGTGCGCCGGACCTGATCGCGCCGAATCGGCGCGGGTCCGGAAACGATTTTCGGCCGTTCGCGTCCAAGCGGGCGGCGTTGTGAATACAGACTCAAGGAGCGAATGATGGCGGCAATTACCGCAAGCATGGTGGCAGAACTGCGCGCAAAGACCGACGCACCGATGATGGAGTGCAAGAAGGCGCTGACGGAAGCCGACGGCGATCTGGCCAAGGCTGAAGAGCTGCTGCGCGTGAAGCTCGGCAACAAGGCGAGCAAGGCGGCATCGCGCGTGACGGCCGAAGGCGTCGTCGCATCGTTCGTCGGCGGCAACGCGGGCGCGCTGGTCGAACTGAACTGCGAAACCGACTTCGTCGCGAAGAACGACGACTTCCTCGCATTCTCGAAGACGGTCGCGGAACTCGTCGCGACGCAAAACCCGGCCGACGTGGCAGCGCTGTCGGCACTGCCGCTCGACGGCTCGACGGTCGACGCAGTGCGTCTGGCCCTGATCGGCAAGATCGGCGAGAACGTGTCGATCCGCCGTTTCGTCCGTTTCGAAACCGCGAACAAGATCGCAACGTACCTGCACGGCGCGCGTATCGGCGTGATCGTCGAGTACACGGGTGCGGAAGAGCAGGTCGGCAAGGACGTCGCGATGCACATCGCCGCGATGAAGCCGGTCGCGCTGTCGTCGGCCGACGTGCCGGCGGAGCTGATCGAGACGGAGCGCCGTGTCGCCGAGCAGAAGGCTGCCGAATCGGGCAAGCCGGCTGAAATCGTCGCGAAGATGGTCGACGGCAGCGTCCAGAAGTACCTGAAGGAAGTGTCGCTGCTGAACCAGACGTTCGTGAAGAACGACAAGCAGACGATCGAGCAGATGCTGAAGGCAGCGAATGCGGCAGTGCAGAAGTTCGCGCTGTTCGTCGTCGGCGAAGGCATCGAGAAGCGCCAGGACGACTTCGCCGCCGAAGTGGCCGCGCAAGTCGCAGCAGCAAAGCAGCAGTAAGCAGTCAGGCAGTATCCGCGGCGGGCGTCCGCTCCGCCGCGGCCGGCGGCGCCGCCGGCCGGCCGGGAACCCCCGTCCGACCGTCGGTGCTTGCCCGAATCAGTATTTCGCCCCTACAGTTCGTGGTTGTCATCCTCTCGTCGCTCGGAAGCCCCTATGTCCAATGCCTATAAACGCGTCCTCCTCAAACTCTCCGGCGAAGCGCTGATGGGCGACGATGCCTTCGGCATCAATCGCGCGACGATCGAGCGGATGGTGGCGGATATCGCCGAAGTCGTGGGTCTCGGCACGCAGCTCGCGGTCGTGATCGGCGGCGGTAACATTTTCCGCGGTGTCGCGGGCGGTGCGGCCGGCATGGACCGCGCGACGGCCGACTACATGGGGATGCTGGCGACGATGATGAACGCGCTGGCGCTGCAGGACGCGATGCGTCACGCCGGCATCGTCGCGCGCGTGCAGTCCGCGCTGCGCATGGACCAGGTCGTCGAGCCGTACATCCGGCCCCGCGCGATCCGCCAGCTCGAGGAAGGCAAGGTCGTGATCTTCGCGGCCGGCACGGGCAACCCGTTCTTCACGACGGACACGGCCGCCGCGCTGCGCGGTTCGGAAGTGGGCGCCGAGGTCGTGCTGAAGGCGACCAAGGTCGATGGCGTATATTCTGCCGATCCGAAGAAGGATCCGTCGGCCACGCGCTACACGACGATCAGCTTCGACGAGGCGATCAGCCGCAATCTGCAGGTGATGGACGCGACGGCCTTCGCGCTGTGCCGCGACCAGAAGCTGCCGATCCGCGTGTTTTCGATCAACAAGCCGGGCGCGCTCAAGCGTATCGTGCTGGGCGAGGACGAAGGTACGCTCGTCCACGTGTAAACTCCCGCGGATGCGGGCAAGCGGCGTGGGTCGCCGGCCGCGGTGCGTGGCGCGCCGGGCGGGGCCCGCGTTCTTTGAAGGTTGGAAGGTTTGGAGGTTGAAATGAGTGTCGCTGATGTCAAGAAGGGCGTAGAGCAGAAGATGCAGCGCTCGATCGAAGCGTTCAAGAACGATCTGGCGAAGATCCGTACGGGCCGTGCGCATACCGGTCTGCTCGATCACGTGCAGGTCGACTACTACGGTTCGATGGTGCCGATCTCGCAGGTTGCGAACCTGACGCTCGTCGACGCACGCACGATCGGCGTGCAGCCGTGGGAAAAGAACATGGTCGCGAAGGTCGAGAAGGCCATCCGCGAAGCGGATCTCGGCCTGAACCCGGCGACGGCCGGCGACCTGATCCGCGTGCCGATGCCCGCGCTGACGGAAGAGCGTCGCCGCGAGCTGACCAAGGTGGTCAAGAGCGAAGGCGAAACGGCCAAGGTCGCGATCCGTAACCTGCGCCGCGACGCGAACGAAGCGCTCAAGAAGCTCGTGAAGGACAAGGAAATCTCGGAAGACGACGAGCGCCGTGCGAGCGACGACGTGCAGAAGCTGACCGACAAGCACGTTGCCGAAGTCGACAAGCTCGTGCAGAGCAAGGAAGCCGAGATCATGACGGTCTGACGACCGTCCTCGCGCGCCGCCTTCTTCCCGCATTACTGTCTCAACGGCCATGACCTATACCAGCTCTACCGTTCGCGTGCCTGACGTCGGCGCCGTGCCGCGTCATATCGCGATCATCATGGACGGCAACGGCCGTTGGGCGACCGAACGCCGCTTGCCGCGCGTCGCGGGGCACACCCGCGGCGTGGATGCCGTGCGGGCGGTGGTCGAAGGCTGCGCGCGCGCCGGCGTCGAATATCTGACGCTGTTCGCGTTCAGTTCGGAAAACTGGCGCCGGCCGAACGACGAAGTGTCGTTCCTGATGCGGCTGTTCATCACCGCGCTCGAGCGCGAGATCGGCAAGCTGCATGCGAACGGGATCCGCCTGCGGGTGGTGGGCGATCTCGAGCGCTTCGAGCCGCGCATCCGCGAACTGATCCGCCGTGCCGAAACCAAGACGGCGCGCAACACCCGTCTCACCCTGACGATCGCCGCGAACTACGGCGGCCGCTGGGACATCCTGCAGGCGACGAAGAAACTCGTCGAGCAGGCCGTGCGCGAGGGACGCGAGGTCGACGTGACCGAAGACGCGTTCGCGCCGCACCTGGCGATGGCCTATGCGCCGGAGCCCGATCTCTTCATCCGCACCGGCGGAGAGCAGCGCGTCAGCAATTTCCTGCTGTGGCAGCTCGCATACGCCGAATTCTATTTCACCGACAAATACTGGCCCGACTTCGACGGCGCGGCGCTGGCCGACGCGATCGCGTCGTATACCGAGCGCGAGCGCCGTTTCGGGCGCACCAGCGCGCAGCTCGAACCCCAATCGCAGAACGCCGATTCCCTTTCATGCTGAAGACCCGTGTGATCACGGCGGTCGTGATGCTGGCAGTGTTGCTGCCGGTGACGCTGTTCGCGCCGCTCGCCGCGTTCGGCGCGCTGATCGGCGTCGTGCTCGTGTTCGCCGCGTGGGAGTGGGCGCGCCTGCTCAAGCTCGGCGCGACCGGCTCGGTCGTCTACGCGATCGTCGCGGCGCTGGCGCTCGCGGCGACCGCGCCGCTCGGCGTCGAAGCCACTTCGTCCCGTCCCCTTTTCATGGCGGCCGGCGTGTTCTGGCTGCTGGTCGGCCCGTTCTCGCTGCGGCGCAAGCCGGAGCTCGCGGGCGGCGTGTGGCGGCCGTTCCTGCTCGCGGCCGGGCTCGTGGTGTTCGCGGCCTGCTGGCATGCGGTCGTCGCGGCGCGCGCGCAGGGCGTTGCGTTCGTGCTGTCGCTGCTTCTGGTCGTCTGGCTGGCCGATATCGGCGCATACTTCGCGGGCAAGGCCTTCGGAAAGCGTAAACTGGCCGTGACGATCAGTCCCGGCAAGAGCTGGGAAGGCGCGATCGGCGGCTGGTTCGCCGTGATGGTCGTCGCGGGTGTCGCGATGGCCGCGCACTGGTTCGAGCCGACCCTGTTTTCCGCATTCGCCGCGCGCTACGGGATGCCCGGCGCGTGGGCCGCGCTGACGCTGCTGGTCGTCTACAGCGTGATCGGCGACCTGTTCGAGTCGCTGCTCAAGCGTCAGGCGGGCGTGAAGGATTCGAGCGGCCTGCTGCCCGGTCACGGTGGCGTGCTCGACCGCGTCGACGCGCTGCTGCCGGTGCTGCCGCTCGCAATGCTGCTGCTTGGTTAAACCACTATTTCTGCTATGCAAAAACGTCTGACACTGCTCGGTTCCACGGGCTCGATCGGAGACAGCACGCTCGACGTGGTCGCCCGCCATCCCGAGCGTTTCTCGGTCTACGCGTTGACCGCGCACCGCAACGGCGACAAGCTCGTCGAGCAGTGCCTGCGCTTCGCACCCGAAATCGCGGTGGTCGGCGATGCGAGCACGGCCGCGCACGTCGAGGCGAAATTGCGCGCGGCGGGCAGCAAGACCACGGTGCTGTACGGGCCGCAGGCGCTCGTCGACGTGTCGAAGAGCGATGGCTGCGATACGGTCGTCGCCGCGATCGTCGGCGCGGCCGGCCTTGCGCCGAGCCTCGCGGCCGCGCGCGCCGGCAAGCGCATCCTGCTCGCGAACAAGGAATCGCTCGTGATGTCGGGCGCGATCTTCATGGACGCCGTGCGCGACCATGGCGCGATCCTGTTGCCGGTCGACAGCGAACACAACGCGATCTTCCAGTGCATGCCGCGCGACGAGAACGAGCACGGCGGGATCTCGAAGATCATCCTGACCGCGTCGGGCGGCCCGTTCCGCACGCGTGAGCCGGCCACGCTCGTCGACGTGACGCCGGACGAAGCATGCAAGCACCCGAACTGGGTGATGGGCCGCAAGATTTCCGTCGATTCCGCGACGATGATGAACAAGGGCCTCGAAGTCATCGAGGCGCACTGGATCTTCGGCCTGCCGGGCGACCGGATCGACGTGCTGATCCACCCGCAGAGCGTGATCCATTCGCTCGTGTCGTACCGCGACGGCTCGGTGCTCGCGCAGCTCGGCAACCCCGACATGCGCACGCCGATCGCGCACGCACTCGCGTTCCCGGAGCGCGTCGACGCCGGTGTCGACCAGCTCGACCTCGCGCAGATCGCGCAGCTGTCGTTCGAGAAGCCCGACTACACGCGCTTCCCGTGCCTCGCGCTCGCGCTGAAGGCGCTTGAGGAGGGCGGTATCGCGAGCGCCGCGTTGAACGCGGCGAACGAAATCGCGGTCGAAGCATTTCTCGAGCGCCGGATCGGCTTCATGGCGATCGCGGCGACGGTCGATGCGGTGCTCAACGCACTGCCGAATCGTAACCCGAACGGGCTCGAAGACGTCCTTGCGGCGGACGCCGAGGCACGCCGCCTCGCCGCCGAGATCATTGCGAAAGCGCCTGCGCCACGCGTGGAGCGCGCTGTCTGAATGAGGTGCTCATGAACGTGCTGGTCGAACTGATCGCGTTTGCGGTGGCGATCGGGGTGCTGGTCGTCGTGCATGAGTACGGACATTATCGCGTCGCGCGCTGGTGCGGCGTGAAGGTGCTGCGTTTCTCGATCGGTTTCGGCCAGCCCGTTGCGCGCTGGGTCAGCCGCAGGACGGGCACCGAATGGACGCTCTCGGCGTTGCCGCTCGGCGGTTACGTGAAGATGCTCGACGAGCGCGAGCCGGGGGCGGGCGTCAAGCCCGAGGAACTCGATCAGGCGTTCAACCGGCAATCGGTGTTCAAGCGCATCGCGATCGTCGCCGCCGGCCCGATCGCGAACTTCCTGTTGGCAATCGTCCTGTTTTCCGTCGTATTCGCAACCGGTGTGACCGAGCCGGCCGCGGTGCTCGCGCCGCCGGCCGCCGGCACGGTGGCGGCCCACGCGGGCTTCGACGGCGGCGAGACGATCGTGTCGATCCGCGACGCGCGCGTAGGTGACGCGCAAGGTGGCGAGGCCGTGCCGGTGCGCTCGTGGTCGGACCTGCGCTGGAAGCTGCTGTCCGCCGCGTTCGATCATCGCGAGGTCGTGCTCGGCGCGCGCGACGGCGGCGCGTCGACGTTCGACTTCCGCGTCGACCTGCGCAATGTTCCCGAAAGCCAGCTCGACGACGATTTCATGATGCACCTGGGCTTCGAGACCGGCGGCGGCACGCTGTCGGTGGCGTCGGTGCAGCCCGGCAGCGCGGCCGAGCAGGCGGGCCTGAAGGCCGGCGACAAGCTGCTGGCGCTCGACGGCAATCCGATCGGCGGCGCGTCGCGCTTCATCGACGCGGTGAAGCACCATGCGGGCAAGGCGGTCGAGCTGCAGGTCGAGCGTGGCGGTGCCGCCCGGACGGTGTCGATCGTGCCGCAAGCGCAGCGCGACGATGAAACGGGGCAGCAGATCGGCCGCATCGGCGCGGCGCTGTCGATGCACACGCCGTCGGTCGACGTGCGCTATGGGCCGATCGAGAGTCTGCGGCTCGGCGCGCACCGCACGTGGGACATCGCGGTTTACTCGCTGAAGATGTTCGGACGGATGATCACGGGCGATGCGTCGCTGAAGAATCTGTCCGGCCCGGTGACGATCGCCGACTACGCCGGCAAGAGCGCGCGGCTCGGTCCGTCGGCCTTCCTGTCGTTCCTCGCCCTTGTCAGCATTAGCCTCGGGGTGCTGAACTTGCTGCCGATTCCCGTTTTGGACGGGGGGCATCTGTTATATTATCTGGTTGAAGCCGCGACCGGGAAAGCCGTCTCGGAGCGCTGGCAGCTGATTCTGCAAAGAGCCGGGTTGATCTGCATCGTCGCGTTGTCGGCGATCGCGCTGTTCAACGACCTGGCTCGGTTAATCCATTTCTGAAGCGTCAGGCGGCGGCCAGTCGGCCGCCGCCTGATTTGATGCAGCTAAATATTGGGGATGCACGTTGTTCAAACCTCATCGCTTTGTACCTAAGACAGTTGCAGCGGCCGCGCTCGCCGCGCACGGCCTCGCGGCGCATGCAGCGGCACCGTTCGTGGTGCAAGACATCAAGATCGAGGGGTTGCAGCGCGTCGAAGCGGGTTCGGTGTTCGCCTACCTGCCGATCAAGCAGGGCGATACCTTCACCGACGACAAGGCATCCGAAGCAATCCGCGCGCTGTACGCCACGGGTTTCTTCAACGACGTGCGCATTGCCACCCAGGGCAACGTCGTGATCGTGCAGGTGCAGGAGCGTCCGGCCATCGCGTCGATCGACTTCACCGGCACGAAGGAATTCGACAAGGACAACCTGACGAAGGCGCTGCGCGCAGTGGGTCTGGCCGACGGCCGCTACTACGACAAGGCGCTCGTCGACAAGGCGGAGCAGGAGCTCAAGCGTCAGTACCTGACGCGTGGCTTCTATGCGGCCGAGGTCAAGACGACGGTCACGCCGGTCGACGCGAACCGCGTGTCGATCCTGTTCGCGGTCGCCGAAGGCCCGAGCGCGAAGATCCGCCAGATCAACTTCATCGGCAACAAGGCGTTCAGCACGAGCGCGCTGCGCGACGAGATGCAGCTGTCGACGCCGAACTGGTTCTCCTGGTACACGAAGAACGACCTGTACTCGAAGGAAAAGCTCACGGGCGACCTCGAGGCCGTGCGCTCGTACTACCTGAACCGCGGCTACCTCGAGTTCAACATCGAGTCGACCCAGGTGTCGATCTCGCCCGACAAGAAGGACATGTACCTGACGGTCACGCTGCACGAAGGCGAGCCGTACACGGTGTCGGGCATCAAGCTGTCGGGCAACCTGCTCGACCGCGAAGCCGAACTGAACAAGCTGATCAAGATCAAGCCGGGCGATCGCTTCTCGGCCGAAAAGCTGCAGCAAACGACGAAGTCGATCGTCGACAAGCTCGGCGAATACGGCTATGCGTTCGCGACCGTCAACGCGCAGCCGGACATCGACCAGGCAAACCACAAGGTGAACCTGAATCTCGTCGTCGATCCGAGCCGCCGCGTGTACGTGCGCCGCATCAACGTGGTCGGCAACACGCGTACGCGTGACGAAGTCGTGCGCCGCGAAATGCGCCAGCTCGAAAGCTCGTGGTTCGATTCGAACCGCCTCGCGCTGTCGAAGGACCGCGTGAACCGTCTCGGCTACTTCACCAACGTCGACGTGACGACGGTGCCCGTCGAAGGCACGAACGACCAGGTCGACGTGAACGTGAAGGTCGATGAAAAGCCGACCGGCGCGATCACGCTGGGCGCGGGCTTCTCGTCGACGGACAAGGTGGTGCTGTCGGCCGGCGTGTCGCAGGACAACGTGTTCGGCTCGGGCACGAGCCTGTCGGTGAACGTCAACACCGCGAAGAGCTACCGCACGCTGACCGTCACGCAGGTCGACCCGTACTTCACGGTCGACGGCATCAAGCGGATCACGGACGTCTACTACCGCACGTACCAGCCGCTCTACTATTCGACGAGCTCGAGCTTCCGGATCATCAGCGCGGGCGGCAACCTGAAGTTCGGCATTCCGTTCTCGGAAGTCGATACGGTCTACTTCGGCGCGGGCTTCGAGCAGAACCGTCTCGACGTCGACTCGAACACGCCGCAGAGCTACCAGGATTACGTGAACGAGTTCGGCCGCGTGTCGAACACGGTGCCGCTGACGGTCGCGTGGTCGCGCGACGCGCGTGACAGCGCGCTGATCCCGAGCCGCGGCTACTTCACGCAGGCGAACGTCGAATACGGCGTGCCGGTCGGCAAGATCCAGTACTACAAGGCCGACCTGCAGGCGCAGTACTACTATTCGTTCTCGCGCGGCTTCATCCTGGGCCTGAACCTGCAAGGCGGCTACGGCAACGGTATCGGCAACCCGTACCCGATCTTCAAGAACTACTACGCGGGCGGTATCGGCTCCGTGCGTGGCTACGAGCCGAGTTCGCTGGGCCCGCGCGACACGAAGACGAACGACCCGATCGGCGGTTCGAAGATGTTGGTCGGCAACATCGAGCTGACGTTCCCGCTGCCGGGTACCGGCTACGACCGCACGCTGCGCGTGTTCACGTTCCTCGACGGCGGTAACGTGTGGGGCAACGCGCCGGGCGGCACGAGTACCGGCGCGAACGGCCTGCGTTACGGCTACGGTGTGGGTCTCGCGTGGATCTCGCCGATCGGCCCGCTGAAGCTGAGCCTCGGCTTCCCGCTGCAGAAGCATGAAGGCGACCAGTACCAGAAATTCCAGTTCCAGATCGGGACGGCGTTCTGATCGAACGCATGACAACAGCAACGAGAGGGTAATTTTGCTAACCGGTAAGTTTTCGAAACGAGTGATGTGTGCGCTGACCGTTGCGCTGGCCTTGGGCGCGGCGACGGCACATGCTCAGGACGTCGCCCGCATCGCGGCGGTCAATTCGGATCGGATCCTGCGCGAGTCCGCGCCCGCCAAGGCGGCGCAGACGAAGCTCGAAGCCGAGTTCGCGAAGCGCGACAAGGATCTGCAGGACCTCGCCGCGCGTCTGAAGTCGATGTCCGATTCGCTGGACAAGAACGGCCCGTCGCTGTCGGCGGCCGATCGCGCACAGAAGCAGCGCGATCTCGCGCAGCTCGATACCGACTTCCAGCGCAAGCAGCGCGAGTTTCGCGAGGACCTGAACCAGCGCCGCAACGAGGAGCTCGCGGCGGTGCTGGAGCGTGCGAACAAGGTCATCAAGCAGATCGCCGAGCAGCAGAATTACGACCTGATCGTGCAGGAAGCCGTGTACGTCAGCCCGCGCATCGACATCACCGACAAGGTGCTCAAGGCGCTCGCGTCCGGCTCGACGAACTGAACGGAGCAGACGACGAATGGCATTGACGCTTGAGGCACTCGTAAAGCGGTTCGGCGGCGAGATCGTCGGCGACGCCCAGTGCAAGGTGGGCGGCCTCGCGCCGCTCGACCAGGCAGGCCCTCAGCAACTCGCGTTTCTCGCGAATCCGAAGTACCTGTCGCAGGTCGAGACGACCCGCGCCGGCGCGGTGCTGATCGCGCCGAAGGATCTCGAAAAGCTGGGCGCGGCCGCTGATGGCCGGACGGCCGGCTCCCGCAATTTCATCGTGACGCCGAATCCGTACGCGTACTTCGCGCGCGTCGCGCAGATGTTCATCGATCTCGCCACGCCGCCGCGCGCGGCCGGCGTGCATCCGAGCGCGACGATCGATCCGGCCGCGCAGGTTGCCGCGAGCGCGGTGATCGGTCCGCACGTGACGATCGAGGCCGGCGCGGTGATCGAGGACGGCGTGCAGCTCGACGCGAACGTGTTCGTGGGGCGCGGCACGACGATCGGCGCGGGTTCGCACCTGTATCCGAACGCATCGGTGTACCACGGCTGCAAGATCGGCCCGCGCGCGATCATTCATTCGGGTGCCGTGATCGGTTCCGACGGGTTCGGCTTCGCGCCGGATTTCGTCGGCGACGGCGAGGCGCGCACCGGCAGCTGGGTCAAGATCCCGCAGGTCGGCGGCGTGTCGGTCGGCCCGGACGTCGAGATCGGCGCGAACACGACGATCGATCGCGGCGCGATGGCGGACACCGTCATCGAGGAATGCGTGAAGATCGACAACCAGGTGCAGATCGCCCACAACTGCCGGATCGGCGCGTACACGGTGATCGCCGGCAAGGCGGGCATCGCGGGCAGCACGACGATCGGCCGCCACTGCATGATCGGCGGTGCGGCCGGGATCGCCGGCCACGTGACGCTTGGCGACTATGTCATCATCACCGCGAATTCGGGCGTGTCGAAGTCGCTGCCGAAGGCAGGCATCTACACGAGCGCGTTCCCGGCCGTCGACCACGGCGAATGGAACAAGAGCGCCGCGCTCGTGCGCAACCTCGACAAGTTGCGCGACCGCATCAAGGCGCTCGAAACCGCGCTGGCCGCCCAGGGCGGCACGGACGCCTGACCGCACCATGCGAGACCACGAACCGGGCACCGCCAGCGCATCCGGCCCGGTTTGCCAGACTGGGCCGCGCGGCGGCCCGCTTCAGCCTTTGCATCACCACCGCGCAGCTTCTGCGTGAGACGAACCATCATGAGCACTGAAAAAATCAATCTCGACATCCACAAGATCCTCACGCTGCTGCCGCATCGCTACCCGATTCTGCTCGTCGATCGCGTGCTCGAACTCGAGCCGCACAAGGGAATCAAAGCGCTGAAGAACGTGTCGATCAACGAGCCGTTCTTCCAGGGGCACTTCCCGAAGCGGCCGGTGATGCCGGGTGTGCTGATCCTCGAGGCGCTCGCTCAGGCGGCCGCGCTGCTGACGTTCGCGGAAGAGCAGCCGAAGGATCCGGAGAACACGCTGTACTACTTCGTCGGCATCGACGGCGCACGCTTCAAGCGTGTGGTCGAACCGGGCGACCAGCTGATTCTGAACGTGACGTTCGAACGCTACATCCGCGGCATCTGGAAGTTCAAGGCGGTGGCGGAAGTGGACGGCAAGGTGGCGGCGGAAGCCGAATTGATGTGCACGGTCAAGACGGCCGACGCGGCGCCCTGAGCGACGCGGCACGCATGGGTAACATAACGCGAGCAACGCGACACATCACATCGAGAGGCAACGGCGCATGACCAGGATTCATCCTACCGCGATCGTCGAACCGGGTGCGCAGATCGACGAGTCCGTCGAGATCGGGCCGTACGCGATCGTCGGGCCGCACGTCACGATCGGCGCGCGTACGACGATCGGTTCGCACAGCGTGATCGAAGGTCACACGACGCTCGGCGAGGACAACCGCATCGGCCATTACGCGTCGGTCGGCGGCCGTCCGCAGGACATGAAGTACAAGGACGAGCCGACGAAGCTCGTGATCGGCAACCGCAACACGATCCGCGAATTCACGACGATCCACACCGGCACCGTGCAGGACGTCGGCGTGACGACGCTCGGTGACGACAACTGGATCATGGCCTATGTGCACATCGGTCATGATTGCCGCGTCGGCAACAACGTGATCCTGTCGAGCAACGCGCAGATGGCCGGTCACGTCGAAATCGGCGACTGGGCGATCGTCGGCGGGATGTCGGGCGTGCACCAGTTCGTGCGCATCGGTGCGCACTCGATGCTGGGCGGCGCCTCGGCGCTCGTGCAGGACGTGCCGCCGTTCGTGATCGCGGCCGGCAACAAGGCCGAACCGCACGGCATCAACGTCGAAGGCCTGCGCCGGCGCGGTTTCTCGCCCGACGCGATCTCGGCGCTGCGCAGCGCGTACCGCCTGCTGTACAAGAACGGCCTGTCGCTCGAGGAAGCGAAGGTGCAGTTGCGCGAATTGGCGGCCGCGGGCGGCGAAGGCGACGCAGCTGTTGGCGCGCTCGTCGCGTTCATCGACGCGTCCCAACGCGGCATCATCCGCTAAGCGATGTCGCTCCCGACCAATCAGCTCCGGCTCGCGATGGTGGCCGGCGAGCCGTCGGGCGATCTGCTCGCGGCGTCGCTGCTCGGCGGGCTTCAAGCGCGGCTGCCCGCGTCGACCCGCTACTACGGGATCGGCGGGCAGCGGATGCTCGCGCACGGCTTCGACTCGCACTGGCAGATGGACAAGCTGACGGTGCGCGGCTACGTCGAGGCGCTGGGCCAGATTCCCGAAATCCTTCGGATTCGCGGCGAACTGAAGCGCCAGCTGCTCGCGGAGCGGCCCGACGCATTCATCGGCGTCGACGCGCCCGATTTCAACTTCAACGTGGAGCAGGCCGCGCGCGACGCGGGCATCCCGTCGATCCACTTCGTGTGCCCGTCGATCTGGGCATGGCGCGGGGGGCGGATCAAGAAGATCGCGAAGTCCGTCGACCACATGCTGTGCCTGTTCCCGTTCGAACCGGCGATCCTCGACAAGGCGGGCGTCGCGTCGACGTATGTCGGCCACCCGCTGGCCGACGAGATTCCGCTCGAGCCCGACACGCACGGCGCGCGCATCGCGCTGGGTTTGCCCGCGGACGGCCCCGTGATCGCGGTGCTGCCGGGCAGCCGGCGCTCGGAGATCGGACTGATCGGCCCGACGTTCTTCGCGGCGATGGCGCTGATGCAGCAGCGCGAGCCCGGCGTGAGGTTCGTGATGCCGGCGGCGACGCCTGCACTGCGCGAACTGCTGCAGGCGCTCGTCGACGCGCATCCGCAGCTTGCGCTGACGATCACCGACGGCCGCTCGCAGGTCGCGATGACGGCCGCCGACGCGATCCTCGTGAAGAGCGGCACCGTCACGCTGGAAGCCGCGCTGTTGAAGAAGCCGATGGTGATCTCGTACAAGGTGCCCTGGCTGACGGGGCAGATCATGCGCCGGCAGGGCTACCTGCCGTACGTCGGCTTGCCGAACATCCTGGCGGGGCGCTTCGTCGTGCCCGAGCTGCTGCAGCATTTCGCGACGCCCGAGGCGCTCGCCGATGCGACGCTCACGCAGCTGCGCGACGATGCGAACCGTCGCACGCTGACCGAAGTGTTTACCGAAATGCATCTCTCGCTGCGGCAGAACACGGCCGCGAAAGCGGCCGAAGCGGTCGTGCGCGTACTCGAGCAACGCAAGGGACGAGCATGACGGCCGCCCGTGCACCACGCCGCCGCGCGTCGACCGACGTGCAGGGCGGCTTCGACTTCAGCCGGCCCGACGAGATCGTCTGCGGCGTCGACGAAGCGGGCCGCGGCCCGCTCGCGGGGCCGGTGGTCGCCGCCGCGGTGATCCTCGATCCCGCGCAGCCGATCGACGGGCTCGACGATTCGAAGGCGTTGTCCGCGAAGAAGCGCGACGCGCTGTACGAGCTGATCGTCGCGCGCTCGCGCGCGTATTGCGTCGCTTCGGCGAGCGTCGACGAGATCGATACGCTCAACATCCTGCACGCAACGATGCTCGCGATGAAGCGGGCCGTCGAAGGCCTGTCGGTGCTGCCGACGCTCGCACAGATCGACGGCAACCGCTGTCCGACGCTGACGGTGCGTGCCGAGGCGATCGTCAGCGGCGACGCGCTCGTGCCGAGCATTTCCGCCGCATCGATCCTCGCGAAGGTCACGCGCGATCGCATGCTCGTCGACCTGCACGAACGCTTCCCGGTATATGGCTTCAACGTGCATGCGGGCTACGGCACCGAGAAACATCTTGCCGCGCTGCGCGAGCATGGCCCGTGCGAAGCCCATCGGCGCTCGTTCGCGCCGGTGCGTGCGGCACTTGACCTGATTCGATGAAAAGCATTACTTCCCGCGACAACCCGCTGTACAAGCGCCTGAAGGCGCTCGCGGGTTCGACGTCCCAGCAGCGGCGGGGCGGCCAGGCGCTGCTCGAGGGTTTCCACCTCGCCAGCGCGTATCTCGATACGGGCGCGACACCCGAGCTGTGCGTCGCGACCGAAGGCGCGCTCGCGCACGACGAAGCGCAGGCGATCATCGCGCGCGTCGACGCGCAGCGGGTCGTCACGCTGCCCGACGCATTGTTCGGGCAACTGTCGAACGTGGTCAGCGGCGTCGGTTTCCTGTTGCTCGTCGACCGGCCCGCGCAGCCGCTGCCGGAGCGCGTCACGCACACGTCTGTCGTGCTCGACGGCGTGCAGGACGCCGGCAACGTCGGTTCGATCTTGCGCAGCGCGGCGGCCGCCGGCGTGCGGCACGTATTCTGTGCGCCGGGCACGGCCTATGCGTGGTCGTCGAAGGTGCTGCGTTCGGCGATGGGCGCGCATTTCCTGCTGTCGATCCACGAGGACGTCGAGCCGGACGCGCTCGCCGCGCGTCTCGACGTGCCGGTCGCGCTGACCGATTCGCACGGCGCACGGGCAGTCTACGACTGCGACCTGGCCGGGCCCGTCGCATGGGTGTTCGGCAACGAGGGCGCCGGCGTGTCGGCGTTCTGGCGCGACGCGGCCACGCATCGCGTGACGATCCCGCAGCCGGGCGGCATGGAGTCGCTGAACGTCGCGGCGGCGGCGGCGGTGTGCCTGTTCGAGCAGGTGCGGCAGCAGCGGCGCGCGTGACATGACGACGTGACGCACGGCGTTGTCCGCGCGCGTATCCCGACCATGAAAAAAAGGCCGCGTTCGACGCGGCCTTTCTGCTTCTGGCGGCGGCCTGGCGGCCGCGCCGGCGGGCAAGTCGTCAGTACGACTGCCGGTCGAGACGGATTTCCTGCAGGATCGTCGTCGCGATCTCCTCGATCGACTTGTGTGTCGACGACAGCCACTTGATCCCTTCGCGACGCATCATCGCCTCGGCCTCGTTGATCTCGTAGCGGCAGTTCTCCGGCGCCGCGTACTTGCTGCCCGGGCGGCGCTCGTTGCGAATCTCCGACAGGCGTTGCGGGTCGATCGACAGGCCGAACAGCTTGTCGCGATGCGGCGACAGCGCCGACGGCAGCTTGCCGCGCTCGAAGTCTTCCGGAATCAGCGGATAGTTGGCTGCCTTCACGCCGTACTGCATCGCGAGATACAGGCTCGTCGGTGTCTTGCCGCTGCGCGACACGCCGACCAGGATCACGTCGGCCTCCGACAGGTTGCGGTTCGACTGGCCGTCGTCGTGCGCGAGCGAGAAGTTGATCGCCTCGATCCGCGTCTTGTATTCCTCGGTGTCGGCGTTCTGGTGGCCGCGACCCATCGCGTGGCTCGACTTCAGCTCCAGTTCCTGCTCGAGCGGCTCGACGAAGCGCTGGAACATGTCCAGCACGAGCGCGTTCGAGCGCTTGACGATGTCGTTCGACTCGCTGTCGACGAGCGTCGTGAACACGATCGCGCGGCGACCGTCGTGCACCGCGGCTTCGTTGATCTTCTCGACGGTCGCAAAGGCCTTGTCGAGCGAGTCGACGAACGGCAAGCGCACGAGGCGGAATTTCTGGTCGAACTGGGAGAGGATCGAGTGCGCGAAGGTTTCGGCAGTAATCCCGGTGCCGTCGGAGACGATGAAAACGGTAGGCAGCATGAATCTGGGCGTCGAACGTGAAGGGCGGTTGCGCGGGCGGCTGGAGGTTCGCCTCCAGACGCAGTGACAAGGTCGCGCCACATCCGGCAGCCGGCACGGTAGAATAGCGGCAACCTGTTGGATAAGCAATTGCGGGGCAGGGTGCGAACGGCACCCCGGGCTTGCCGCGATCGATCTAAAACTCCCGGCAAGTTCGGCGATTCGTCTGACTATATCGCCCTTCTGCCGGGATTTTTGCAAATCGGGTCGGAAGATTTTCCGCCGCTGCGATTGTTTCTCCAACAGGTTGCGCAAGACGCGCCGCGCCTTTTTGCAAGCGCCCGCGTCCGAGCCCACTTGCGCAATCGAGCATTTTTTTCACACTTAGGGGCTTGTATGACTAACGCAGCAAACGTCGCAAAGGACCAGGCGTATGTAATCCCGTTCGAGCAGTTGCGGATGACCGATGTGGAGATCGTGGGCGGCAAGAATGCGTCGCTCGGCGAGATGATCAGCCAGCTTTCCGAAGCAGGCGTTCGCGTACCCACCGGTTTCGCCACGACCGCGCTCGCATTCCGTGATTTCCTCAAGCACAGCGATCTGACCGATCGCATCGCCAAGCGTCTCGAGTCGCTCGACATCGACGACGTGAAGGCGCTCGCCGAAGCCGGTGCCGAAATCCGCAAGTGGATCGTCGATGCGCCGCTGCAGGCACGTCTCGAGCAGGAAATCCGCGCACAGTTCGAAATCCTGAAGAACGGCTCGCCGGGCGAGCTGTCGTTCGCCGTGCGTTCGTCCGCGACCGCGGAAGACCTGCCCGACGCGTCGTTCGCCGGCCAGCAGGAGTCGTACCTGAACGTCGTCGGCATCGACGACGTGCTCGACCGCATGAAGCACGTGTTCGCGTCGCTGTACAACGACCGCGCGATCTCGTACCGCGTGCACAAGGGCTTCACGCACGCGGAAGTCGCGCTGTCGGCCGGCGTGCAGCGCATGGTCCGCTCGGACGTCGGCGCGGCCGGCGTGATGTTCACGATCGACACCGAATCGGGCTTCAAGGACGCCGTGTTCATCACGTCGAGCTATGGCCTGGGCGAAACCGTCGTGCAGGGCGCCGTGAACCCGGACGAGTTCTACGTGTTCAAGACGACGCTCGCGCAGGACAAGTACCCGATCATCCGCCGCTCGATCGGCTCGAAGCTGATCAAGATGGAATTCACGCAACCGGGCGAGCCGGGCCGCGTGAAGACGGTCGACGTGCCGCACGAGCAGCGCAACCGCTACTCGATCACCGACGAAGACGTGATCGAGCTGGCGAAGTACGCGGTCATCATCGAGAAGCACTACCAGCGTCCGATGGACATCGAGTGGGGCAAGGACGGCCGCGACGGCAAGATCTTCATCCTGCAGGCACGTCCGGAAACGGTGAAGAGCCAGGCGACCGGCAAGGCCGAGCAGCGCTTCAAGCTGAAGGGCCAGTCGCAGGTGCTGGCGACGGGTCGTGCGATCGGCCAGAAGATCGGCGCGGGCCCCGTGCGCGTGATCCAGGATCCGTCGGAAATGGAACGCGTGCAGCCGGGCGACGTGCTGGTGGCGGACATGACCGACCCGAACTGGGAGCCGGTGATGAAGCGTGCGGCGGCGATCGTCACGAACCGTGGCGGCCGGACCTGCCACGCGGCGATCATCGCGCGTGAGCTGGGCGTGCCGGCAGTCGTCGGCTGCGGCGACGCGACCGACATTCTGAAGGACGGCGCGCTCGTCACGGTGTCGTGCGCGGAAGGCGACGAAGGCAAGATCTACGACGGGCTGCTCGAGACGGAAGTCACGGAAGTGCAGCGCGGCGAGCTGCCGGAAATCCCGGTCAAGATCATGATGAACGTCGGCAACCCGCAGCTCGCGTTCGACTTCTCGCAACTGCCGAACGGTGGTGTTGGCCTCGCGCGTCTCGAGTTCATCATCAACAACAACATCGGCGTGCACCCGAAGGCGATCCTCGAGTACCCGAACATCGACCAGGATCTGAAGAAGGCGGTCGAGAGCGTCGCGCGCGGCCACGCGTCGCCGCGCCAGTTCTACGTCGACAAGCTGACGGAAGGCGTCGCGACGATCGCCGCGGCGTTCTATCCGAAGCCCGTGATCGTGCGTCTGTCCGACTTCAAGTCGAACGAGTACAAGAAGCTGATCGGCGGTTCGCGCTACGAGCCGGACGAGGAAAACCCGATGCTGGGCTTCCGCGGCGCGTCGCGCTACATCGCCGAAGATTTCGCGCAGGCGTTCGAGATGGAGTGCCGTGCACTGAAGCGCGTGCGCGACGAGATGGGCCTGACCAACGTCGAGATCATGGTGCCGTTCGTGCGGACCGTGAAGCAGGCGGAGCGCGTCGTCGGCCTGCTCGAGAAGTTCGGCCTGAAGCGTGGCGAGAACGGCCTGCGCCTCGTGATGATGTGTGAAGTTCCGACCAACGCGATCCTCGCCGAAGAGTTCCTCGAGCACTTCGACGGTTTCTCGATCGGTTCGAACGACCTCACGCAGCTCACGCTCGGCCTCGACCGCGACTCGGGCATGGAACTGCTGGCCGTCGACTTCGACGAACGCGACCCGGCCGTCAAGTTCCTGCTCAAGCGGGCGATCGATACCTGCCGCAAGATGGGCAAGTACGTCGGCATCTGCGGTCAGGGCCCGTCCGATCACCCGGACTTCGCGCAATGGCTGACTGACGAAGGCATCGTGTCGATCTCGCTGAACCCGGACACGATCATCGATACGTGGCAGGCGCTCGCCAACCGGAAGTAACGGTCGGTAATGGCCGTTCGGCGCAAGTGCGGTACCGCCGCGCTTGCGTTGAAGGCAAAATGCAAGGTTCGTGTTATAAACACCCCGGTAAGCACCGGGGTGTTTTTGTTTGTCGGTACGTAACGGGGTGACCCGGCCGACCCGGGCGTGCCGGTCGCGTCCGCTTGCGGCAGCGAAGAATATAGTGAGCGTACGGGACCGTTTTTCTGGAGACCACAATGATGTCGGGGCATCTGTTCTGGTGGGTCGCGGTGGGTGTGCTGGTCGTGGCCGAATTGCTCACGGGCACGTTCTACCTGCTGATGATTGCGCTCGGTTTTCTCGCGGGCGGATTGCTGCAACTGGCCGGTTTCGCGCCGCACGTGCAGTTTGGCGTGGCCGCCGTGGTCGCGATCATCGCGATGATCGTGCTGCGCCGCTCGGGGCTCGGGCGCAAGCAGAAGCGCGACACGTCGACGAATCCCGACGTCAATCTGGATATCGGCTCGACCGTCACGGTCGACGCGTGGCATGACGGCCACGCGCGCGTGCAATACCGCGGCGCCGACTGGGACGTCGAACTCGCGCACGGCGAGCGCGACGACGTGCGCGTGTATCAGGTGCGCGCCGTGCGCGGCAACTGTCTCGTGGTCGTAGCGAAACCCGCGGGCTGATCGTCCGCTGATACAACAAGGAGAGAATATTTCATGGATTCGCTGATCATCTGGGTCGTCCTGCTCGTCATCGCTATCGTGATCGTGTCGAAGACGGTGAAGATCGTGCCGCAGCAGCATGCGTGGGTGCTCGAACGCTTCGGGCGCTATCACGCGACGCTGTCGCCCGGTCTCAATATCGTGCTGCCGTTCGTCGACCGGATCGCCTACCGGCACGTGCTGAAGGAAATTCCGCTCGACGTGCCGAGCCAGGTCTGCATCACGCGCGACAACACGCAACTGCAGGTCGACGGCGTGCTGTACTTCCAGGTGACCGATCCGATGAAGGCGTCGTACGGATCGAGCAACTTCGTGCTCGCGATCACGCAGCTCGCGCAGACGACGCTACGGTCGGTGGTCGGCAAGCTCGAGCTCGACAAGACCTTCGAGGAACGCGACTTCATCAACCACAACATTGTGTCGGCGCTCGACCAGGCTGCCGCGAACTGGGGTGTGAAAGTGCTGCGTTACGAGATCAAGGACCTGACGCCGCCGAAGGAAATCCTGCACGCGATGCAGGCACAGATCACCGCCGAGCGGGAAAAGCGCGCGCTGATCGCCGCATCCGAAGGCCGCAAGCAGGAGCAGATCAACCTCGCGTCGGGCGCGCGCGAGGCGGCGATCCAGAAGTCGGAAGGCGAGCGGCAGGCCGCGATCAACCAGGCGCAGGGCGAGGCGGCCGCGATTCTCGCGGTGGCAGAGGCGAACGCGCAGGCCATCCAGAAGATCGCGAACGCGATCCAGTCGCAGGGCGGGATGGATGCCGTGAACCTGAAGGTCGCCGAGCAGTACGTCGGCGCGTTCTCGAACCTCGCGAAACAGGGCAATACGCTGATCGTGCCGGCGAACCTGTCGGATCTCGGCACCGCGATCGCGTCGGCGCTGACGATCGTCAAGAACGCGACGCCAGCCGCGGTCGGAAAGGGTTGAGCGCACGCGCGGCTCGGTGAGCCGTCCGGCCGTTGCGTGCGGCCGGCGTGCGGCGAATCGTCGCGCCATGGAATTGCGATGCTGCTCGCATGACGATAAGCAGCGCAGGGTTTCGTCAGGAACCGTGAGCGGCTGCTCGATCGTCGCATCGACGCATCGAGGTTCACAAAAGCACACGGCCCGCTTCGAGCGGGCCATGTCGTTTGCGATGCGGGATGTTGCGCGTCAGGTACCGGCGCGCATGATGCGGGCCTTTTCGCGCTCCCAGTCGCGTTTCTTCTCGGTTTCGCGCTTGTCGTGCAGCTTCTTGCCCTTCGCGAGCGCGATGTCGCATTTCACGCGACCGCCCTTGTAGTGGAAGTTCAGCGGCACGAGCGTGTAGCCGCGCTGCTCGACCTTGCCGATCAGTTTCTTGATTTCGTCGCGATGCAGCAGCAGCTTGCGCGTGCGAACCGGATCGGGCTTGATGTGCGTCGAGGCTTCGGGCAGCGGGCTGATGTGGGTGCCGATCAGGAAGATCTCGGCGTTCTTGACCACGACGTAGCCTTCCTTGATCTGGCCGCGCCCGGCGCGCAGCGCCTTGACTTCCCAGCCCTCGAGCACGAGCCCCGCCTCGTAGCGTTCCTCGATGTGATAATCGAAGTGCGCTTTCCTGTTGTCGATGATGCTCATGAAAGGATCGGGCCAACTCGTTTAAAATCACGATTTTAGCAAAGCGGGGCGGGAATCGCCCGGCTTGCGTTCTTACCTCGAGCGATGCCGCGCGATTTATGGCAGATGTCCAGAAAACCGTATTGATCCGTCATTCGGCGGAACAGATGTTCGACCTCGTCACCGACGTGGCCGATTACCCCAATTTCCTGCCCTGGTGCGGCGGCGTCGAGATTCGCCGTCAGGATGACAGCGGGATGGAAGCGCGCATCGACATCAACTTCAAGGGCATCAAGCAGCATTTCGCGACGCGCAACACGCAGCAGCGCCCGACACGGATCGACATGGAGTTCGCGGACGGCCCGTTCCGGAAGTTCACGGGTTCGTGGCGCTTCATCCCGCTGCGCTCCGATGCATGCAAGATCGAATTTGCGCTGCACTACGAGTTCTCGAGCATCCTGCTCGAAAAGATCATCGGGCCGGTGTTCAGCCATATCGCGAACACGTTCGTCGATTCGTTCGTCAAGCGCGCCGACCAGCGCTACGGGAAGGGGTGACACGATGCTGTCGATCGAAGTCTGTTACGCGCTGCCGGATCGCCAGACGCTGATTCCGGTGTCGCTGCCCGAAGGCGCGACCGTGCGCGCGGCCATCGACGCGAGCGGCGTGCTCGCGCTGCATCCGGAAATCGACCTCGCGCACGCAAAAACCGGTGTGTTCGGCAAGCTCGCGCCGCTCGACGCGCCGCTCGCCGATCATGATCGTGTCGAGATCTACCGCCCGTTGATCGTCGATCCGAAGCTCGCGCGCCAGCGGCGCGTGGACAAGACCCGCCGCGAGGGCTCCATCGAGGGCCGCAAGTGGATGCACAAGGACGCGCGCTGACGCGTCGCGCCAGCACCGCTTCATTTCCTTCTGTCCCGATTCGTCAGACCAGGCTCGCACGCGCTCAGTGGGCCGTGATGTTCGCGTTCGCGGCTGCACGGCCGGGCGTGTCGCCGCTCGCGTGCGTGTCGCCGTGCCGGCGCACCGACCCGTACACGCCCGCCAGCAGCAGCGCGAGCGCCGCGATCTCGAGCACGCGCGGCATCCGGTGATCGTAGACGAATGCGTAGAGCATCGCGAACACGGTCTCGAACACGATCAGCTGGCCGGACAGCGTGAGCGGCAGCCGCTTCGATGCCGCGTTCCACAGTCCGTTGCCGAGCCACGACGCGCCGATCGCGAGCGCGAGGTTCAGCAGCCAGAACAGTTGCCAGCGCGATGCCGGGACTGCCGCCTGGACCGTGCCGGCCGGCAGCGCGAGGATCGCGAGCCAGCAGAGGCCGCCGATCAGGCCCGTCACGACCCCCCACAGCACCGACCATTCGTTGCCGCCGAAATGATGGTGGCGCTGCAGGTAGCGCGTGTTCGCGACCGCGTACCAGGTCCAGCTCGCGAGCGCGCCGGTTGCGCACGCGATGCCGGCGAGCTTCTGGCCGAGCGTCGTCGCATGCGCGGCTTCCGATGTGAACAGGTCGACGTTGATGCAGACGATGCCGGCGATCACCAGCGCGAGCGGGGCGACGAGGCGCCGCAGCGGCATCGCGCCTTGGTCGCCGAGGCCGGCGAGCGTGACGGTCACGGGCAGCACGCCGACGATCAGCGAGCTGGGCGCGATGCCGATCAGGTGCACGGCGCCGGACAGCAGCATGTAGTACGCGACGTTGCCGATCAGCGCGAGCTTCGCGAGCGCGACGAGATCCTCGCGCGTCAGCCGCACGAGCAGCGAACGGGCAGCCGGCAGTGCCGCCGCCAGCGACACGAGGCCGTACATCGCGTAGCGGCCCGCGCTCAGCAGCAGCGGCGAGAAGTCGGTCATCAGCCGCGGCACGAGAAAGACCATCCCCCACAACGCGCCCGCAAGGACGCCATACACTACACCGCGCTGCATCGACTGCTCCGAACGAATGACTGACGAGCGCGCATCTTAACGACGGCGGCGCGACAGCGTCTTGTTCATTCCTGCACTCAAGAGCGGACGCGGTTCGGAATCGGCCGGGAGCGCCATCGCGATTCGTTCCGGCGTTGACCGGGGATGGCGGCGGGCCGGGTGGCCCGTCGATGATCCGCGTTCAGCGCTCGACCGGCTCGGATGCCGCCGCACCGTCGCCCTCCGCGCGTGCTCGCGCAGGGCGCCGCACGGCGCGCAGCTTGCCGCTGTTGCCGCCGCCGCAGTAAAAGAGGTCGCGACCGTCGGATTCCAGCCCCGACACGCCGACACCGGGCGGCATGTCGACCTGTTCGAGCACCTGGCCGGTGCGCGGGTCGATCCGCCGCAGCGCGCTTTCGTCCGCTTCCCAGGTGCCGTGCCATAGCTCGCCGTCGACCCACGTCACGCCGGTGACGAAGCGGTTCGACTCGATCGTGCGCAGCACGGCGCCCGATTGCGGATCCACCTGATGAATCTTGCGCTCGCGATACTGGCCGACCCACAGCGTACCTTCGGCCCACGCGAGCCCCGAATCCGCGCCACCGCCGGGCGCGGGGATCGTCGCGAGCACGCGGCCCGAATCGGGATCGATCTTCTCGATGCGGTCCTCGACGATCTGGAACAGATGACGCCCGTCGAACGCGGTGCCTGCGTGCGCGGCGACGTCGAGTGCGCGCACGGTCGTGCCGCGTTCCGGATCGAGCGCGTTCAGCTTGTCGCCGGACGCGAACCAGACGCGCTGTCCGTCGAACGTGACGCCGTGCACGCCGTCGACGCCCGGAAATGGGCCGTATTCGCGGAGGATGTCTGCGGTGGAGCGTTTCATGTCTGTCACCTCGTCGTTGGTGTGCCCATCCTAGTCGCCCGGCAGCGGTGCGGGGAGTAACAAGGTCGTCGCGAATCCGGGTAGCGGCGGCGTCATCCAGCGGCGCGCGCGACCGCGGCCGAGCGCCTGCACCTTGTCCGCTTCGGCGAGCGCGTCGAGCGCGCGCTGCACGGTGCGCTGGCTCGCGCCGAGCGCGAGTGCCAGCGCGGAGCTCGACCAGGCCTCGCCGTCCGCGAGCAGCGCGAGCACGGCCGCATGGCGATCGTCGACCGGACGCGCGAGCACGACGGTCTCGCGTGGGCCGAGCGGCTCGAGCGCGAAGCCGCGCGGCGTCGCGGTGACGTTCGCGAGCGGGCGCAGCATCGCGCGCAAGCGGCCGATCTCGACGCGCAGGCGCGCGCGATGCGATTCGTCCGCGTGTCTCGCGCGAAACGCCGCGGCGACGAGCGCATTTCGCGACACGTCGCCGGGCCACGCCTCGCCCAGCGCGCGGGCGAGCACGAACAGCACCGGGCGGCGCGCGAGCGACACGGTCGTGCGTGCGTCGCGCACGGCGTGGCGGCATGCGTCGACGACCAGCGCATTCGATTCCAGCAGCGCCTCGACCTCGTCGAGCAGCACGAGCCGCGACGCACCGCGCGCGATGAGCCGCGCGGCCGGCGTATCCAGCATGCGTGCGGCCGTCTCGATTTCGGCCGTCAGCGCGGCGATGCCGGCGTCCCGTGCGGCCGCGCGGGCACGGGCGAGTGCCGTGCGCGCGAAGTGCGGGCGGATGCGGCGCATCGCGATGCCGGCCGCGATCAGTTCGTGGGCCGCGCGCGATGCGGCCGGCAGTGGTGCGGGATCGAGGTTCGCGAGCTGCCGTTCGGCTTCGTCGACGTGCCCGATCAGCAGCAGCCGGCGCACGCCGAGATAGCGCGCATGCGCGGCGTTCGCGCGGTCGCCGTGTGCGTCGAGCGTCGCGCAGGCGGCTTCGAGGGCGCGCGACGGCCAGCCGAGGTCGCGGGACGCCAGCGCGATTTCGGCTTCCGCGACGACGCAGCGCGCCCGCGCGACCGCTTCCTTCGCGCCGAACGCGCGTGCCGCGCCGCGCACGAGCGCCCGCGCGCGCTCGAAATCGCCGAGCTGCGCCATCGCGATGCCGCGCAACGCGAGCGCGGGCGCGTCGTCGCGCAGTGCGACGCGGTTCAGCGCGCCGAGCGGGTCGCCCGCCGCGAGCGCTCGCGCGGCGGCCGTGATCAGCGAATCCATCCGAATCCCGACACAGTTGTCACTCCCTCCGGTCCGATGCCCGGCCCTAATCTAGCACCACGCACACGGCAGAGGCGCCGTGCCCGGATATCCATCGAAAGGAGGAACCTGCAATGACGAACCATCTCACCGGAACGCGCGCCGAATGGCTGACTGCGCGCCGCGCGCTGCTCGATGCGGAAAAGGCATTGACGCGGCAAAGCGACGAACTCGCGCGGCGGCGCCAGGCGCTGCCGTGGGTGCGCGTCGACAAGGCCTACCGGTTCGACACCGAGGACGGCCCGGCGACGCTCGACGACCTGTTCGGCGGCCGTTCGCAACTGCTCGTCTATCACTTCATGTTCGGCCCCGACTACAAGGCCGGCTGCCCGTCGTGCTCGGCGCTCGCCGACGGTTTCGACGGTTTTGCGGTCCACCTCGCGAACCACGACGTGACGCTCGCGGCGGTGTCGCGCGCGCCGCTCGCGAAGCTGCTCGCGTACCGGCAGCGGATGGGCTGGCACTTTCCGTGGGCGTCATCCGACGGCGGCGAGTTCAATTTCGACTTCAACGTGTCGTTCACCGAAACGCAGCAACGCACCGGCGACGTCGAATACAACTATGCGCGGGCCGGTCACGCGATGGACATGGACCCGCCGCCGGCGGCCGTCGCCCAGTTCGCGGCGACCTGCGGCACCGACGCCGCCACGTATGCGCGCGACCGGCCCGGGATGAGCGCATTCGTGCGCGAGGATGGCGTCGTCTATCACACGTATTCGACGTACGCACGCGGGCTCGACGGGCTGTGGGGGATGTACCAGTGGCTCGATCGTGCGCCGCTCGGGCGCAACGAGACGGGCGTGTGGTGGCGCCGCCATGACGAGTACGCGCGCAGCTGAGCGCGGGCCGGCGAGCGGCGGGAGCGGGCAATGAGCGTCACGACGAAACCGGCTGCGCCCGGCGCGCCGGGCGGTGGCCGACGGGCATTCGGTGCCGCGCTCGTCGCGGTATTTGGCGCCGGCGTCTGGGCGACGCTCGCGCCGCACGCATCGATGGACGCGATGGGCGGCATGCCGATGGCGGGCGGCTGGACATTGTCGGCTGGATGGCTCCGGCCGTGCGGATGGCAGGCAGGGCGCGCGTTCGCCGCGTTCGCAGGCATGTGGGGCGCGATGACGGTGACGATGATGCTGCCGGTGCTGGCGCCGGTGCTCTGGCGATACCGGCGGAGCCTCGGCCCGTCGGGCGAGATGCGCGCGGCATGGTTGGTCGCGGTCGCGGGCGCCGGGTATTTCTCCGCGTGGATGGCGCTCGGCGCGCTGGTGTTTCCAGGCGGCACCGCGCTGGCGGCGGTCGCCGCGCGGTTGCCCGCGCTCGCCGCCGCGATGCCGTTCGCGTCCGGCACGGTCGTGCTCGGCGCGGGCGTGCTGCAGTTGTCCGGCTGGAAGGCGCGCCGGCTCGCTTGCTGCCGGCATTTGCCGGACGACGCATGTGCGCGGCGGGCAGGAGCCGCGGCCGCGGTTGCTTGGTGGTACGGCGTGCGAACCGCGCTACGTTGCGGCGCCTGCTGCGGGAACCTGATGGCCGTTGCCCTGGCAGCCGGCATGATGGATCTACGCGTGATGGCCGTCGTGACCGGGGCGATCGCCGCCGAGCGGCTGGCGCCGGGCGGCGAGCGCGTTGCCCGGATCGTCGGCGGCGGCGCGATCGGTGTCGGCGCGGCGATGATGGCGCGCGCCGCGGCCGGGCTGGTCTAGTGCCGCCCCGGGGCCGCATGGACGTGCCGAGCGGGGCTGGCCGAGGCCCCGCCGGCAGGGCCGCCGTCGCGCGGCCACGACGTGCGATCGGCCCGATTCCGGCCGCCTGCGCGAATGGGTCGATGCGGGGGTGAAACGAAAGGCGATCGAAAACGAACCGAACGACGATCCGAACGATTCGGCCCCCGAACGCTAGAAAACGCCTAACCCGTTGTTCGTGTTGTGAAAATTCGCAGCGCTTCGCGTATAATTCGCTTTTGCGCCCATAGGATTTGCCATGCGTCTGATCCAAAAAGCACTCACTTTCGATGATGTGCTCCTCGTTCCCGCCTTCTCCGACGTTCTCCCGCGCGACACCAGCCTGAAGACCAAGCTGACCCGCAACATCTCCCTGAACATGCCGCTCGTGTCCGCCGCGATGGACACGGTCACCGAAGGTCGCCTCGCGATCGCGATGGCGCAGCAGGGTGGTGTGGGCATCGTCCACAAGAACCTCACGCCGGCCGAGCAGGCCCGCGAGGTCGCGAAGGTCAAGCGTTTCGAATCGGGCGTCGTGCGCGACCCGATCACGGTTCCGCCGCAGATGAAGGTACGCGACGTGATCGCGCTGTCGCGTCAGCATGGCATCTCGGGCTTCCCGGTCGTGGAAGGCCCGCAACTCGTCGGCATCGTCACGAACCGCGACCTGCGTTTCGAATCGCGCCTCGACGAACCGGTCAAGTCGATCATGACGCCGCGCGAGCGCCTCGTCACGGTCAAGGAAGGCACGCCGCTCGCCGAAGCGAAGGCGCTGATGCACAGCCACCGCCTCGAGCGCGTGCTGGTCGTCAACGACGCGTTCGAACTGCGCGGCCTGATGACCGTCAAGGACATCACCAAGCAGACCGAACACCCGGATGCGTGCAAGGACGAACACGGCAAGCTGCGCGCAGGCGCGGCGGTCGGCGTCGGCCCGGACAACGAAGAGCGCGTCGAGCTGCTGGTGCAGGCCGGCGTCGACGTGATCGTCGTCGATACCGCGCACGGCCACAGCAAGGGCGTGCTCGAGCGCGTGCGCTGGGTCAAGCAGAACTTCCCGCACGTCGAGGTGATCGGCGGCAACATCGCGACGGCAGCCGCCGCGAAGGCGCTCGTCGAATACGGCGCGGACGCGGTCAAGGTCGGCATCGGCCCGGGCTCGATCTGCACGACGCGGATCGTCGCGGGCGTCGGCGTGCCGCAGATCAGCGCGATCGCGAACGTCGCGGAAGCGCTGAAGGGCACCGGCGTGCCGTGCATCGCCGACGGCGGCGTGCGTTTCTCGGGCGACGTGTCGAAGGCCCTCGCGGCCGGCGCGAACGCGGTGATGATGGGCAGCATGTTCGCGGGCACCGAAGAGGCGCCGGGCGACGTGTTCCTGTACCAGGGCCGCCAGTACAAGTCGTACCGCGGCATGGGTTCGGTCGGCGCGATGAAGGACGGCGCGGCAGACCGCTACTTCCAGGACAACTCGGCGAATATCGACAAGCTCGTGCCGGAAGGCATCGAAGGCCGCGTCGCATACAAGGGTTCGGTCAACGCGATCCTGTTCCAGCTGGTCGGCGGCGTGCGCGCGAGCATGGGCTACTGCGGCTGCCGCACGATCGACGAGCTGCACGACAAGGCCGAATTCGTCCAGATCACCGCGGCGGGCATGCGCGAGTCGCACGTGCATGACGTGCAGATCACGAAGGAAGCACCGAACTACCACGTGGACTGATCGCCGATGAAACCGTTGCTGCGAGCCGTGCTGATCGTCGATGCCGTGCTGCTGCTGGCGTTCGGCGTGCTGTTCGTGCTGACGCCCTGGCAGGCGCTGTTCAATGCGCTGCAGCTGGCGAACATCCAGCCGGCGATGCTCGGCCAGGCGTTCGGCATCGCGCTGCTCGGCCTCGCGTGGCTCGCGTTCCATGCGGCGGTCAACGGCGATCTCACGGCGCCCGTCGCGCGTGCGGTCGGCCATGTGAACTGGCTGATCGGCGTGCTGGCGGTGGTGTGGTCGTTCGGCACCGGCAACGGTCCCGCGCTCGCGGCCGCCGGCCGCGTGCTGTCGACGATGGCCGGTGTCGCGCTGATCGTGCTCGGTGTCGGCGGCGTACGCCTCGCCTCGGCCGTACGGCGGCGCGAGAAGGCGCAAGCACTCGAGGCCCGGGACGCGCAGCGTCCGGCCGCACCGGCGCCGGCCTCCGCCCCGCAGCAACGGGTCGAACCGGTCGTCGGCCGTCCGGCGGCGCCGTCGGCAGCCACGCCGGCCGCATCCGACCGATTGTCAGGCAGCGTCGCGTTCGACGCCCGCCCGCCGTCGCAGGATTGACCGGCGATGCGTCGCGCGAGCCGCCTGCCGCCCGACGCCGTTGTCCATGCTATTGACGCAGCGCTTCATGCGCTGCTTTTCTTATTCTCTTCATCCTGTCCGCAGCCATGCACGACAAAATCCTGATTCTCGACTTCGGTTCGCAAGTCACCCAACTGATCGCGCGCCGCGTGCGCGAAGCGCACGTCTACTGCGAAATCCATCCGAACGACGTGTCCGACGACTTCGTCCGCGAGTTCGCGCCGAAGGCGGTGATCCTGTCGGGCAGCCATGCGAGCACGTACGAAGACCACCAGCTGCGTGCGCCGCAGGCCGTGTGGGATCTCGGCGTGCCGGTGCTCGGCATCTGCTACGGCATGCAGACGATGGCCGTGCAGCTCGGCGGCAAGGTCGAGTGGAGCGACCATCGCGAATTCGGTTACGCGGAAATGCGCGCGCACGGCCATACGCGCCTGTTCGACGGCATCGAGGATTTCAAGACGGCCGAAGGCCACGGGATGCTGAAGGTCTGGATGAGCCACGGCGACAAGGTTGCCGAGCTGCCGCCGGGCTTCGCGCTGATGGCGTCGACGCCGAGCTGCCCGATCGCCGGCATGGCCGACGAGGCGCGCGGCTACTACGCGGTGCAGTTCCACCCGGAAGTCACGCACACGGTGAAGGGCCGCCAGATCATCGAACGCTTCGTGCTGCAGATCGCCGGCGCGAAGCCCGACTGGATCATGAAGAACCACATCGAGGAAGCCGTTGCGAAGATCCGCGAGCAGGTCGGTGACGAGGAAGTGATTCTCGGCCTGTCGGGCGGGGTGGATTCGAGCGTCGCGGCGGCGCTGATCCATCGCGCGATCGGCGACCAGCTCACCTGCGTGTTCGTCGACCACGGCCTGCTGCGCCTGAACGAAGGCAAGATGGTGCTCGACATGTTCGAGGGCCGCCTGCATGCGAAGGTCGTGCACGTCGACGCGTCCGAGCAGTTCCTCGGCCATCTGGCCGGCGTGACCGATCCGGAAGCGAAGCGCAAGATCATCGGCCGCGAGTTCGTCGAAGTGTTCCAGGCGGAAGCGAAGAAGCTGTCGAAGGCGAAGTGGCTCGCACAGGGCACGATCTATCCGGACGTGGTCGAGTCGGGCGGCACGAAGACGAAGAAGGCGACGACGATCAAGAGCCACCACAACGTCGGCGGCCTGCCGGAAACGCTCGGCCTGAAGCTGCTCGAGCCGCTGCGCGACCTGTTCAAGGACGAAGTGCGCGAACTGGGCGTCGCGCTCGGCCTGCCGCCGGAGATGGTGTACCGCCATCCGTTCCCGGGCCCGGGCCTCGGCGTGCGGATTCTCGGCGAAGTGAAGCGCGAATACGCGGACCTGCTGCGTCGCGCGGATGCGATCTTCATCGAGGAACTGCGCGGCACGACCGCCACCGCGCAGGACGCGGCAGCGGGCCTGTGCGGCGAGGCCGACGTCGGCAAGACCTGGTACGACCTGACGAGCCAGGCGTTCGCGGTGTTCCTGCCGGTGAAGTCGGTCGGCGTGATGGGCGATGGCCGCACGTACGACTACGTGACGTCGCTGCGCGCGGTGCAGACCACCGACTTCATGACCGCGCACTGGGCGCACCTGCCGTACGCGCTGCTCGGCCGCGCGTCGAACCGGATCATCAACGAGGTGCGCGGGATCAACCGCGTGGTGTACGACATCTCGGGCAAGCCGCCGGCGACGATCGAGTGGGAGTGAATTGACGTCCTTCGGGGACTATCGCCTGCAATCGAAAAACTGCTGTAATGTGTTGATTTAGAAGAAAATACGTTGCGGCATCTATCGGTGGCTATCGTCGGCCAGCGGAACAGGTTGGCGGTAGAAGTGGCGGTAAGAACTGGAGGCCGGATTAAGACCGTCCCGTTCACTATTCAGACCAAAACCGTCTTTGACGGTAAAAGTCTTCTCGGGAAAGCTGGTTTTATGCGGCTTTCCGAGCATCAGCAGGTCTCCTGGCCCCTGACGGTAAAAGCCGTCAAAAACAGGAGAAGAACCTCGATGCTCACCGACACCGCACTGCGCAACCTCAAGCCTAAGTCCAAGACTTATAAGGCTTCCGACCGTGATGGGATGTACGTGACGGTATCGCCTACCGGTACCGTCACCTTCCGCTACGATTACCGTCTCAATGGCCGCCGTGAGACGCTCACCATCGGCCGCTATGGGCCTGCGGGCATCTCGCTGGCGCTGGCCCGCGAAAAGCTGATTGACGCTAAGAAGGCCGTCGCCCAAGGCAAGTCCCCGGCGCTGGAGAAGCAGCGCGAGAAGCGCCGGCTGACCGCCGCCAAGACCTTTGGCGAGGTGACCGAGAAGTGGCTGGCGGGCGCCCGGATGGCCGACAGCACGAAGGCGATGCGTAAGAGCATCGTTGATCGCGACATCCTGCCGGCCTTCGAGAACCGGCAGCTCAATGAAATCACTGCCGATGACCTGCGCGCCCTGTGCAACAAGGTGAAGGCGCGCGGTGCGCCCGCCACGGCGGTGCATATCCGCGACATCGTGAAGCAGGTCTATGCCTTCGCCATCTTGCACGGCGAGAAGGCGGACAACCCCGCCGCCGACGTGGGTGCCGCGTCGATTGCGACCTTCGTGCCGAAGGATCGTGCCTTGTCGCCGTTGGAGATCCGCTTGATGGCACGGCAGATGGAATCGGTGGCCACCTATCCGACCATTCGGCTGGCGCTGCGCATGATCCTGCTGACGCTGGTGCGCAAGAGCGAACTGATCCAGGCCACGTGGGATGAGGTCGATTTCGAGAACGCGACCTGGACGATCCCGAAGCAGCGGATGAAGGGGCGAAACCCACATGTGGTCTATCTGTCGCGCCAGGCACTCGACATCTTCGTGGCGCTGCACACCTGTGCGGCTGGTTCCAAATTCGTGCTGCCATCGCGCTATGACGCCGACCGCTGCATGTCGAACGCGACCTTGAATCGGGTCACGCAGATCGTTGCGGAGCGAGCGAAGGCCGCAGGCCTGCCGCTGGAACCATTTACCGTCCACGACCTGCGCCGTACCGGCTCGACGTTGCTGAACGAAATCGGCTTTAACCGCGACTGGATCGAGAAATGCCTGGCACACGAGGACGGGCGTTCTTCGCGCTCGATCTACAACAAGGCCGAATATGCCGAGCAGCGGCGCCACATGCTGCAGGAGTGGGCCAACATGGTCGATGCCTGGATCGACGGGCAGACCTACGTGCCGAGGCTGATGCCGGAGAACGTGGTGGTACCCGCGTTGAGCGCAACTGCCTGACAGGGTGAAAGGGTGGCTGGGGGGCTGCAGGTCAACATGGCGAAGGAAGTCCGGTGGTTGCCGCCCCTTGTCGTCCAAGCAACTACAGCCGCGGTCGGATGAGCGCCCGCCCTCGTTTTCATTCCTCGCCCGAATCCGTCCGGACAGGGCGAGTTTTTCGCAGGTGGACATTCGGCTTCGAGGTGCCGGCGCGAGGGGTTTGCTTGCGCTGCTCGATCCACGCTTCCACTTCGGCTAGGTCCCACACGACGCAGCGCGGGGTCAGGTTGAAGCGACGTGGGAATTCGCCGCGGCGCTCCATTTCGTAGATCGTCGTTTCTGCCAAGGGGACGATCTGACGCAGATCCTTTCGGCGGATGGTTCGGCGGAAGGGAAGAGCGCTGCGTTTAGGGAACTGCGGCAACGACTCGTAGGCTTCTGTCCCCGGCAACGGGAGGGACTGATCGGCGTCGATGCCATCCGTGTTCAATGCTTGCGGTAGCTGTTTCACCTCGGACTCCATGAGTGTGCTGTATGGAGTCATGGTGAGGTTCAGTACCTATCGGAGACAACCCGCTAGGGCGTGTTGGGGAACACTCCAGCGGACGTAGAGTCCGCTCGGAGCGTTCCGCCTCCAGCTATCCGAGCAATGCTCGTAGGTTGTCGCGAACGAGGCTGGCCACGTCGCTCGCAGGTAGCCGATGCAAACGCCCCAGTTCCTCAACGACGCTTGCTACATCGGTCGGCTGTGAAGGTCTGTCGCCGGTGCGAGTGAAAGGACCATCGGTTTCCGTCAGCATCCGATCCAAGGGGATAGCCTGCACCATCGGTGCGTGCCTCTCATTGCCCAACATTCCCGCGTTGATGGAGAAGTAGCAGCCCAACGCCAACGCGCGCTTCGCCTCGCTCTTTGTTCCCGTGAACCAGTGGAGAACGATTTTTCCGCGCTCGGGCGGTAGATTCGCTTCGACGAGATCGAGAACCGCCTTGGCCGATCTGATGCTGTGGACCGTAATGATCTTGTCACCGGCCTGCGCGCAACGCTGCAACACGTGCTGGAAAACACGCTTCTGTGCATCGAGCGACTTGAAGAACCGGGGGCCGGCGTCCAATCCGACTTCGCCAACATAGCGCGTCTCTGCGAGGTATCGATCCCACAGCTCGATCTCGCTTTCACGCTCCGCGACCAGTTGGGGGTGCAGCCCCAGCGCTGCGCGCACATGCTTCGTGCGCTGCGCGAGTTCGTGATTGCGGGGCCACGCGCGAGGTGTCGTCGTTACGGCCAGCGTGAACACGCCGGACGCCTCCGCATCCTGGACCGCCGCTGCATGGTCCGGGTAGAGGTCAAGATGGCAGTGGAAGTCCACGAGGCCCGCAGTGGCGATCATGCGCGTACCCTCATCTTGGTTTCGCCTCTGCACCGTCGATGAGTCGTGCGACTTCGCCCAGGCCGCGACGGTAGACATCGGCAAGCTGGTCCAAGTGTGCGGCTTCATCCGCAAGCGAGCCGGGCTTGTGGATCAAGAGGTTTGCGAGCTGGGGCTTACCCTTCAAGCGCTCGATAGCGTACTGGAACGACCTGACCTGCACTCCTGTCGCCTGGCGTGTGTCCAACGGCTGCGCATGAAGATCGGGTACCGTGTACGTCGTCGGGTCGTTCCCGGTCCCCCATGCTGCTGTCAGCGCTGCGCGACGGATGAGGCATGGCAGGCAATAGCCACATTGCTCGATACCATGTCCTAGCCATCTGGCCTTGGCGGGCGACGAGCACGACAACGAATCTGTCGCCAGCTTTTTCAAGAGGTCTGGGTTGCGGCAGGCTGCGGTCATCTCGCCCTTCGTCTTGTCCCAGTATGGGTTCCGGATCTCGCCGTCTATGCCGAGTGCGACGAGCAGGTCGTTCCACCTCGCCATGTAATACGGATGCGTGGTGCGGGTGCTGTTTGATCCCAACCGCAGGGGGTCCAAAGGCACATTCAGCGCGATCAGCCCATTCTCGGGGACACGCAGGACGAAACGGCGCCCAAGCCCAGTACCCGCGAACACCCCGAGAGCGAAGAACAGGAACGACCTGCCGCGTGTGCTGTTCTCGCCGCCGACGCCTTCCACAAGACCATCCACGAAGGTCATGCCGACCCGCAAACGCTCGAAAGATGACTTGACGTAGTGCTTCTTCAAACCTGCGAACAGCTTGCCTTGAGCATCGCTCGTCGCGCCCTCGCCGAAGTGGCTGACCAGTAGGGGAGTGGCGCCGTCCTCCAGCAGATCGATCGCCCCGATCAAGCTGTCCAATCCACCCGAGAACAGGCTGACGGAATCAAAGGGAGGAGCGATCAGACTCGGAGGCGCTGCTTGGGTGATCGTCGCGAACCGATCTGGACGTGCCCTGAACCCGATCGTCCAGCGATCGCCCGTCAGGAAATCCAGAGACTTCTTGAGAGTCGGTGCCGCAGCGGTCCAGCGAGATGGATCGCTTACCGGCACAACCAGTCGTATCTCGCGCGTCCATGAGTCCTGCGATTGCTCGGTGCGAGAGATGCGTGTGTCAGCCGCATGGACATGGGCGGCCAAGACCAGCAGGTCAATGCCGATCTCCGAGGGAAACACACCGATTTTTTTCAAGCTAGTCAGCGCGCCACCGATGCCATGATCCAAAGACTTCTCGCCGGCAACGAGTTGCAGGTAGGTCCTTTGTTCATCGGCGCCCGCCGTCACATCGAAGCTGTCGTCAGGACCGAAGCGGCCCGCCAGGAGTTGTCGCTTCATTGGTCCGCCTCCGCATCGCCCAGGGTTTGCAAGATTGCAAATGCAGACTCGTACAGCGCATCGACGAAACCCTGAATTCGCTCGGGCGTGAGATTCGGCGTTTCCGCACGGGCCCGCGTCAGCGCGTCGCTCACCCCGCCCCGGATGAAGTCGCGCAACTGCTGTTCGACGCGGTGCGCAGCTTGCGTGTCGGCTGGCATGGTCACGGCCTTTGTACCAATGTCGTTGCAGATGCGGGCTTCTATCGCGTGTGTGGCATACAGCTCGAAGACTGTCTGCATCTGATCCGGCGTGAAGGTGGTCAGATCGGTAAGCCCTTCACTTGCCAGTTCAACGATGGTTTCAATGTACGCCTCGCGGGCGATGCCTTCATCGACGGTGCCCGCGCCTGGGCAGACGTAGTCGGCTAGGCCGACGAAGATTTCCGTTAGCGGTCGTCCGGCCAACGACTCCAGGTCCAGCGCCCGTAGCGCCTCGCGCACACCCCTTGCTTGTGCATCGGCCAGAAAACCAAGCAGCCGTGCACCCGCTCTGCGCGAGGCACCCATACGTTGGGCAGCCTGGCGCGCGCCGCCGGCTGATGTTGAGACGTATCTTGAAACTGCACGGCCCAGGTTGGCACGGTCGCTGCCGCCAGAACCGGCAAATCGCGTGAAGCTGTTGCGAGCACCGGAGAAACGCTGCGGATCTGCCGTTTTGGGGATGGGGGGCCGGTTCGGCGGCACCGGCGGCGCGGTGCCGTCCGCCGGCGGCTGGCCGTCCGGGACTGCGCCGTCGCCAGGAGGGGCTGCAGGGGCGCCCGCGCCATCGGCGTCACCCAACCATGACGGAACAAGCGGTGTTCCGCCGCCAGGGCCGCCGTAAGCCGTCGAGGTTCCCATCAACGTCCTCCCTTCAAATCCTTGAGCGCCGCTTCGGCGCTGGCCTTGAGGCCGGGGTTATTGGTGACCTTGCTCCAGTCTCCCAGCAGCTTAGTCAGGCGAGCAGCGCATTCGCTGTCCTTGATGACGCCTTGCCAGCCGCTGACAGCCCAAGGCCCACACTTGCCACTTGGCAGTGCCTCCAGGAAATCCATCAACCGGCTCTGGAGTCCAGGCTGCGCCTTCACAAGGACGGCGAGACCATCGATGCCTGCAGGCCTGGTATCGAAGGTGCCCGTGCTCATGATCTTGCTGCGCACTGCCTCGAACACCTTTTCGGCTTCGGGCTGCACGAGCTGCTTCAACTCGGCTTCGTAGCCCTGGACGGTCATCTTGCCGCCGAACAGTTTCTCGACCACGCCGGCTAGGTGGCCGAGTACCGACACCGGACCGAAGTAGTCCTTCTTGTCCTTTGTGACGAACAAGTAGGGGCGCAGATCGATTCCTGATAGCTTCGGGGAGAGGTGCGCCCAGTCGCGCACCGTCTCCGACGACTTCCACTCGTTCAACACGGCGTTGTCGGAGGCGGGGACCGCTTCGGCGGCCTTTTGCCCCTTCGACTCGCTATCCTTGCCGTCAGCCGACACCAGGCTCTTCTCCAGCGTTTCGAGGTCTTCACACAGCCCTTGTGGATGGACCGCTGCGACGAACGCGATTTGCTCGAACAACCTTGGGATGAATCGTTCTGCGAGCATGAGCTTCGCGAGTACGGGGAGCTTGATGTCGTCGCCAAAACCGCGTGCAGTCGCAGTGCGCTCGCGCAACAAAAGCGTGTTGAGGAAGCGTTTGATTTGGCGTGGGTTGCCCTTTGCGCCGCTTGCGAGGATGGGTCCGATCTGGTCGCTGAGTGCCAGCGCATTGTTTGCCTTCTCGGCCTGTTGGCCGAGCGCTGTCTTGACCGTCGCGGCATCCAGACCGCCACTGGTCCACGGCCGTTTCAGCTTCTCTCGCGCTACAGCGATCAGCTTCCCGTAGTTCTCGTCGTTCTCGCCGACTTCGGCGCCAGCGAGCAACAACGTCACGTAGATCCGCGTCTCGGTTTCACCCAGGGCCGGGATGCGGAACGGAACTTGTATGAGTTTTTCGAGGTAATTGCGGGCATAGTCACGCGGCCCGGTGCTGTCGGGCAGGTCTGGAAAGTGCTTGCGCACCGCGTATTCGATCATTGCCTCATCAGCAGCGACGACGAAGGCCGTTCGCGCGGTGAACACGAACAGCCGGATGGCTTCGAGCGTTTCAATGGCGGTGTCGGGCAGGCATCGATCAAGGTCGTCGATCAGGACAACGAGCTGTTTGATGCCTGCATCTTTCAGGAGCTGGTCGAATGCCTTGCGGAAGGCCTCCACTTCCTCCGGCACATTCTTGGACTCGCCCGGTTTCAGCGCGGCCTTCGCCTCGTCGATGACTGTCGAAAGGTTTTCTTTCGTGACGAGCTTGGCAGGGTCTGCCACTAGCGTTTCGAGCGAGCCGACGATGGCTCCGATTTGCTCGGGCGTCGGAATGCCGGTGAATGCGGTCAGGGCTAGACCCCCGGCCCGCTTGGCGACCTTCAGCCAGTCGATGCGACGGAAGACATCCTTGATAGCCACTGCCGCCTTTTTTAGCGCCGGGCGTTTTTCGATCAAGCCTGTGACGATTCCCTCGATCAAGGCGATTTTCGCGTCCTCGAAGCCTTGGAAGCGCCATCCATTGAACTTGAGGCACAGGACATCTTCCTGATCGGCGAAGCCAGCCTCGATCATTTCGAGCACGCTGGACTTTCCCGCACCCCAGTCGCCGTGCACGCCGATCGTCACCGGATGGTCGGGCTTCGCGCGAAGCAGCCCGATGATCGTGGTGGCAATGGCCTCGTTGTTCAGCAGATCAACTTTGGTTTCGTTATCGGTCAGGATCATTAGTCTCTTCCCCGTTCATACGCCAACGCCAGCCGCATCACTCCTCGGGCGCAATAGTGTGGCTATGCCTGCCCCCACGCAGCGGCGAAGTCGGTCATCGTCCAGATTTTTCAGGTCATCCTCGTTGCGAACACCGATGGACAACAATTCTAGACATTGGCCGCGTGTCAGCCGCACCGAAACCTTCGTGAGGGGTAGGGCGGTGGAGGGCAGCCCGAATTCGAGCCGCTGAAGAATCTCGTCCAAGCCCTTGAGGAAATCAGGTTGATCAGGGAAGAGCGTTGCGAGAATCTGATGCGCGGAGCGCAAGTGAAAGCGCGTCGCATCGGCAATGCCGATGATGTTTCCGTAGCCGATGGCCCCGCCAAATGGCGTGGTGGAGTAGCGCTTCTCCAGCACGTCAACGGGCGTTCCCTCGATCCAGTCATGAAGCAGCGCCGCGCGCTTGCAGCGAGCCCAGAACTCGATCTGGTCGCGACAATACCGCTGCAGCATTTGAGGCATCTGATGCCCGAAGCGCTGCGATGCCTCGCCAGCGCGCACGCTCTCCGATTGGCCCTTCTTCATGACTGGCGTGTAGATGGCGTCCAGTTCATCCAACACCTGCACCATCGCGAGGATGTGGCCGGGCGGCGTCTGCGCTACGTTCAGGTGTCCCATCAACTCGACCAGGCGCAAGCTCGACTCGAACGACAAGGACGAGGAGCCGCAGGCGCGCCCGAGCAGCGTCAAGTGAATGAGATCGCCTTCGCGCTCGGCCAGGCCCGCCTGCAGGAGGCGATCAACCAGCGTGGTTACGTCCCGCTCCACCATCGCGACCCATTGCGGATTCGCGCGCGACGCCGAATATCCTCCGAACGTGTTGACCAGCAACCCCGGAATCTCATCGGCGCGAACGCCGCGCACCTGGCTAAGCAAGCGCAACGTCCATGTCGGCAGGTCGCGCTGCTGGAAGGAGGACTTCACGTCCTCAGGAACGCCCAGCACGTAGCGCTGAAAAAGCTGCGCACGTTCCATTGGCGTTTCCGCCAAGATGATTGCCTTGCCAATCTCGTTGAAGCCCAGCCGTCCGGCACGACCCGCCATATTTTTGTACTCGGCCACGGTAAATTGCCGGCCGTCTTCACCGACGAACTCGTTCTCCGCGAGCACGACCGTGGATGCTGGCGTGTTGATGCCGGCCGCCAGGGTCGTTGTGGCAACCAGCGCGTGAATGCCACCCGTGGCGCTGCGATACCCTCTCTCAACGGCCTCACGCTCCGCCCGCAGCAAGTTGGTGTTGTGAAACGCGGTGCCCCCGCTTAGGCACTCCCGCAAGTCCTGTGAGGCGCCGGTCAGATCCTGGGTCGGCAGAACGTCGAGGATAGCGGTTGCTGGTGGCAGACCCAGTTCCTTGGCGAGATACTTCGCGCAACCTTGGGCTGGGCCACGCATGTTGCGAAAGATCAGCAGTTTCTCGCCCTGTCCCACCAGTTGCTGGGCAAGAGGCACGATCACGTCCTGGGAACTGGGTTTGTCCCGGCGCTGCACGATGCGATGCGAAGACAGCAAGGCCTCGGTCTTCGTGCTTCCATCGGCATCGACGTACTGGAATGTTCCGCGGCGGTCGAGCACGCCTTCGACCAACGGCACGGGCCGCTCGCGCGACAGTAGGAGCGGAACGCCGAGCCAGCGGTCGAAGCTGTTCAGGTTGCCGATGACCGCCGACAGGATCACGAGCTGTGGCTCGATACCCCGCTGGCGTGCCCGCAAGAGCAGCGAGAAGATCAGTTCGACCGTGATGCCCCGCTGCGGGTCGGTGATGAACTGCCCCTCATCTAGCACAACCAGGCCGAGCTGCGTCAGAAGCCGTGGCGAGCCGAGGGCGAGGTTAAGAAAGGTCTCGTAGGTGAAAAAGCCCAGGTCATAGCGCCCGGCCAGCACGGGCCCAATGCCGTCAGTGGCATCTCCACTGCACCGGGCTACCCGCAGTCCTGCCGCCGCATAGCGCTCGGTGAACTCCTCGAACTTTTCGTTGACCAGTGCGCGATAGGGCAAGAGGAACGCCGCCTTCTTGCCGGCGGTGACCGCCTGAATCGCCGCCACCTCGCCGACCATCGTCTTGCCTGAACTCGTCGGCGCAACCACCAACAAGGAATTGCCGCTGAGTACGCCGAACTCGTTGACGGCCTTGAGCTGCAGCGTGTTGAGGCCTTGAGGAAAGTCTGCTGACCATCGCTCGACGATCTCGGGCGGAAAGCCGTGCGCGGAAAATTCCGCGAACGATCCGGACATCTGCTGCACGGCTCTGGCGGGAAAGGCCGCGGCGTAGTTGTCGCCGCGCTTGAGAACCGGGAACGTCAGGCCGCCCTGAACATTGCCCAGGAACACGGGAGTTTGCGTGACGCTGATGCGCTCGGCCTCCACCCGTGCCAATCGAATGATCTCGCCAGCGATCTCCGGGAAGCTGACCGATTCGCCGGCGTCGCCGGTCAGGGCATCGATCACCGCATGTGTGAGTATCCCATGCCCGGTGCCCGGTTGCTCCCATGCGGATTCGTTGGTTGCGCAGGCGGTCAGGAGGATGCGTCCCTCACCATAAATGCCGGTGAGCGCGAACGCACTGCGCGGGCGCGCTGCCGTCTCCAGTACGCGCGCCGGCGCTTGACCGCTGAAGCAGCAGTCGAGGATACACAGGACGGCACGGGCCTTCGTTGCCTTGAAGGCATCCGCCAAACCGGCCATCGACAGGGCCGTTCCTGCGAGATCACTCGCGTTCGTGTCGAACAGCACCAAGTGGCCGTCTGGAGAGCCATGCCCGGCGAACGCGATGACCACCACGTCATCCGCGTTCGCGGCAGCCAAGGTGCCGAGCATGGCGCTTGAAACTTCCGTGTGCGTCGCGGCTTCGTCAACCAGCAGACGTGCACTCAGGCCTTCAACCGTATCGGTGAACAATGCCCACAACGCTGTCGCGTCACGGCGCGCTCCGCTCAGTTCGGGTATGGAGCTATCGAGATGCTTGTTGATGCCAACAAAAATTGCTTTGATCGTCACGTCAACTCCTCACCCGACGGGTCCTAAGAGGCTCTGCTCACCCACATTGACGGACAACGTGTGCCCTATCTTTCTTCTAAGGGTGGGAGTGGTGCCAGCAGAGAAAACTGCTCCCCTTTGCTTGAGACCTCTTGACGCTGATCATCGCTCTGATCGGAAACGACTTCGGGCGTCGTGGCAAGCAAACTTATGATCGCGCGCGAAAAACCCGTATCGAGAGAATTGCTCTTTACAAAGAGAGCAAGGATGTCGGAGGCCATTTTTGCCGAAAGATTGGAATCGCTGCCGCTCAAGTGTCGAGGCAGTGTGCCCGTACCGGCAGCGAAGTAGTGCAATGCCAGATCCGTGATCCGGATGGCATCGTTCAAAGCATAGCGTCTGATCAGCAATCGGTTGACCTCCTCAAGCAGGCGGGGAAACTCCTCGTGATCAATGGCCTGTTGGGAATCGGCTTCCCCCGTCAGCCGATGGATTGCGTCTGCAAAACGCACTTTCTGAGCGAGCGATTCTGGCCCGCCGTGAAGCTCCTCGCGTAGCCTCGCCTCTACGTTGAGAACGTCCACGACATTCAACTCACTTATCAGCAGCCCAAGACTTATTGCGAGGGCTCGTGTGGCAAGAAGGACGAGGCACATGTGCGCCCGATCATCCAAGCGTAGTTTTCTATGTAGATCGTTTTGCTGGCCGAGATTCAGAAGGGTAAGAACCCTGTGTGCAGGCTTCAGCGTCCAAAGCGTTGTCCGAAGAAACTGGGTCACGGCGCGGTATTCGCTTCCCTTCGGGAAGGCAAGCAGCGTTTCAATGTTCTCGTATCCGCTGCCATCAAAGTACGGCCCCTTTAGACGATTCAATCCGAGTCGAGTATCGAGCTCATGCAACTCGCCTTCATCAAGGCAATTAACCTTCAGTTCGTGGGCTAGCCAACGAGCGTTTTCGGGCACCTTCTTCTTGAAAAGATACAGTTCCTCGAGGTGGAGAACGTCCTGCAGTCCTCTGACCCATAGAACCCGATCGACAGCTCTGCCAGTAGTGGTCTTGCAATCGATCAGAAGCCGCGAAACGCCCCCGCTTGGACTGAAGCGAAAGCCGAGCACGTCTGCATCGGTTAGGTCGGTACCTGCGCGAGAGTTGGTATTTGCAGGCAGGGTTACGGGAACGTTGATCAGTGGCACATAGCCTAATGCCCAGGCCATGCGTTTGCCCTGCAACTTGTAGGAATGGTCTTGATCACTTGATGACACGATGAATCCCTCGCAAGTCGTCGAGCAGCGCGCGCCCAAGCCGTGCGGCGGTGCGCGTGTTGGGGTCCAGTTTGCGCGTGGCGATAAGATCGCGCGCACGCTTCCGGTTTGCCTCTGGCAGAAGTAGACCGCCTGGTTCAGCCCTTGTGAAGTAACCCTTGACCTCGGCCGGCAAGAGCAGCGATGACGCCATGTCCTCGCTCTGACCAGAGCACATGGCGATCGCTAGGTCTACCGCGGCCAGATTGTCCTCGGTGTCATAAAGGCGGAATCGGAAACGACCATTCTCGGGCTCGATCCATCCCACTCCCATATTTGCCGCTGCGGCGTACTGCGACTGGATATTGGAATGTGGAGTACGTCCAATCATCTTCCGATCCCTAAGCCCTCTCAAGATAGCGCTAGGGTCGGAAATTTTGGTGATGGAGGAATAGCCCTCGCCATAGCGAACACACGCCAGGATGATCCGCGCCTTCTCAACGATGGCGCGGGGTTGCGTGGTCTTGAAGGGTGCAAATGCAAACGACTGTGTGCCGCCAGATGACATAATGGCAGGTGCGCGCAGGATGTTCTCGTTGACCAGTTCCACAACCAATGGGTTGCTCTGCTCAAGAGTGCTGATGGGTGCACCCGGATGTGATTTCGCCGCGCGGAAGACGGCTTCGATCTCACTGTGAGCACCTGGATTCTTTGCAATGAAGTTCAACAACGTCTCGGGATTTTCCTCGGAGAAGAGCGGCGCGTAGAGAATCGGAACGCGGTCCCTCGGCGAGTCGTATTGCCGGAGATAGCCACCGAGGTCACCGATGTCCACGACGGTTTGAATGTCAGTTGTCTTCAGTCCGAGTTCAGACGCTAAAGTTTCGAGAGGTACCGGCGCGACAGTGAGCCGATCAATGATTGCCATCGTCGCCTGCTCAAGCTCGCCAGGCCTGCGCAGCGACCACTGTTCGCCGAGCGCTCCGTAGACCTCTTGAAAGTACGGAATGGATTCCTCAATGCGCGTTGGTGCATAGATATTTGGGACTACGCGTATCCAACCGATCTGTTCCAGCGTGCCCAGCACGGTAGGCAGCGAATCCGACGAGATACCCAGATTGCTGCAAAAGCCGTGGAACCCAACGATGTTCTCGATGGTGTCCAGACCACGAATGTGGACAGCGAGTTGCGCTGCCATGCCGATCTGTCGCGTGATCGGTATCGTGGCCGACACGCGCAAATCCGAGACGTCACGCAGGCCAGACTGCACGTCCTGCGCCCGCCGACCGATAGCCTCACGATCCATAAAAGTCCCCCGTTGAATTTCCCTGTCAGCGATTCGTCTACGATTTCTTTTCGGCACCCGAAATCGGATGCACGTAGATCAGCCCCTTTGTCTGGGCTGCCTTCACCTTGCGGTCGATCATGTCTCGCAACGTGAGGTGTCCCTGTAGCACCAAAATCAGGTCTTCGCCGTCGATGAAGAGCGTCTGGATCTCCTTGCCCATGACGAGGCTCCTGATCACTTCTGGACTGAAGCCATTCACAGAGATGAACAGGCCTCGCCCGTACAGCTTCCCTGACACCTTGCCCGCGAATTGATACACCGGCTCGTTGCTGGCAGTCCGCTCCTGCCACTTGGCCTCAATGAGGTAGTGTTCGCCATCGAACTTCACCGCTCCATCTACTTGCTCGCCGTTGACGCGAAACGCTTCAGTGGCCTCCAACCGCGAAAGGCGAGACAGGTCGGCCAGGATGCGTTCCAGCGCGTAGCCGCGTTGCCGCCGCGAAGTCTTGTTGGCAAGCAGGTCGAGGTACTCGGCGCGTAATTGCTCAAGCGACGCGGTGGGTTGCTGACGCTCCGCGTCTTGTGCCGCTCGGCGCTCGCGATCTGTTTTGATCTTAGCGTCCCGAATTTCCTGGAGTTGACGCAGGTGCTCCAAATTCCGGGTCGCGGTAGCGCGATCCAGCTTACGCAGTTTGTCGAAGTAGTATGGATCGAAGTGCGACCAGTTCAACAGCGACTGGAGCATGGCGCGGAAAGGCCCAAGGCCGTTGTCCGACCGAGCAGCCAGCGCCGCGAACAGCGTGTCGATGACTTCGTGCCGTTTGAGGGCGCTCTCACCCTCAATCTGCACGGAAGCGATCTCTGCCTTCGTGCAGCCATGCTTCTCGAAGAAGCCGACGATATCCTTTCGCGGCCAGAACAGCGACAGGATGCAGTCCTTCATGCAGCCCTTGATGTCTGCGGGGAAACTCATGCGGTGCTCCCGTCGGCGAGCCGTGCAAGAAGTTGTTCAATCAGGTCGTTGACTTGACGCTGCCGCAACGCCCGCGCTTCGCGTTGATGGAGTTCAACGCCTTCACCTAGCTCGAATTTGGCAACCGATACGGGGCCATCCTTGCGATAGCCCTCCGTCTTCTCGTCATTGGTGAAGCGGCTGCGCAGGATCGACAGCGAGGCTTCGATGACGGCGCCATGCTTGCCAGCTCGTTCTTTGCGGAAGTACTCGGCCACGGCGTCCATGCCTTCGGGCGCGTGCTCGATGCAATAGATCAGATCGTGCGCGTCTTTGCGCTCGAATCGCTGGTCGAACGCGAAGGACTTCAGGCAGGTGAAGCTGACGAGATTGGCATGCTTAATCTTCTCGGTGGCGACGCCGTTGCCGCCCAGCAGCTCCGCCTGGATTTCGGTGACCTGATGCAGGTCGAAGACGATCGACGAATGCGGGATGTTCAGGGCCGAGATCGTCCCCTCGGTCGGCAGGGGCTGTACCTTGCCGCCAGCGAGATCCGGCGCGTCCGCCAGTAGTTCCAGGACCATCAGCGCACCATGTTCGGTGCGGGTCTGCCAACGCCACGAGAGTTTCTTCCCTGCTTCGTTCTCGGCGCGCTCGAAGCCCATCTTCTTGAGGTTGTCCTCCAGCGTGTGATACGCCTCGGTGTCGGCTAGGATTTGCAGGTCGATCACGATGTCCACGTCTAGCGTGCCTGCGTGCGCCGGAACCACAGGCGGCCTCGCGGCGACGAGATACCGCGGCGTGAGCCCGCCGACCAGGTAGACCGAATCCTTCCACGGCCCGAGACCGCGCAGCAGCGTCACGAGGACACGTTCGCAGTCCACCGTGTACTGGTCGCTATAACCGTCGAGCGTTGCGGGCTTAGCCATCAGAAGCCGATCCTTTCTTTGCGGAAGTGCTCAGCCATTTCCTTGGAGCGGCCTTCGCCGCGCAGCAGATCGAGATAGATTTGGATTGGGCTAGCCAGCCATAGGCCATCCATCTGCTCGCGAAACAACAGTTCACCCGGAGACTTGGCTTCGATGACGCCCAAGTTAGCGCCTTCGTTGACGACACGTGCGTCCAAGTCGCCCATCGCGGCATCGGCGTTCGCGCCGATCAGTACCCGCACGCGCACCTGGGAGACGTTGGAAAGGAACGGCGCATAGCGCTGCGCGGCGGCCTCGTAGCTGACCTCGTACTGGACGTCGTGCGCGTCGAAGGCGTGGCCGATCCGCGCTGCCAGCGTGTCGGCCTTTGTGCCTGGCACGTAGTACCGGCGCAGGGCTGGCGGACGAATGGTGGCGAGTTGCTTGGCCCAAGAGTCCAGCAAGGCCGCCGGTTCGCGGAGGTGGCGCTCCTTGCTTGGGCCTTGCCCACGCGACTCCAGCCAGTCGAAGCGCTCCAGCTCGGTTAGCACCTGCGAGGCGGTGGCAGGCGACACCATCGCCTGCTGTGCCAGCTCTGTGACGCCAAACCAGTTCTGATGTCGCACCAACAGGGCGTGAAGCACTTGGGCGCGCCGCCCAGTAAACAGCGTCCGCACCGACTTCGTCAGCGCCTTGGGTGGCGGTCTATCGATATAGAGATAGGCGCCGGGTGCAGGTAGATATAGGCTGCCGCCGCTGTCGTAGTAGCCGACGCGCTCGCTTCTCAGCAGTTCTTTTGCGCCGGGGGAGATGGACTCTGCTACGAGAAGCGCCAAGGGTTCGTCCCCGTGCTCAGTTTGCCTCCTGTGGCTTGACGCCCGAAGCTGCCAGATCACTTGGCGGACATCTCGCGGAAAGACGGCTTTCTTGGCTTCGAGCAGTAAGACGAAGGATTTGCCGGCGACGTGCAGATCGACCTGGGCATCGTATCCACGGTCGCCGTGCTTCCCAGTGGGCTCCCTATGGTCGAGGTCTGCCTGTACCTCCGGAAGCTCGCGCAAAGCCTCGATGAAGCGCGCGATCAACTGTTGTTCGGTCAGGGACGAGGACTCAAGCATAAGGCACGGATGGTTCGTTCACTGTTCAGTAAATATCGGCACTATACCGAATATTCGGCGTAATTGCAATTTTTACTGCGCAGTGAAAATGGGTGCCGCCTGTACTCGGGCTGAAGATTCAGTGGGCGTCCCGGCGTTCCACCGTCAGGTTCGCGGGCTACGCCCCGCGCCTCGGGCCGAGTCGCGGCCATCCGGCTTTGCCCCGACGCCATCGGCCACTGCGGGCCTGCGCGCCTCGCTTGCCTGCGGATAGCTGCGAGGGGGAGGGCGGTCTTGCTGTTTCCTTCACCGTACCACGGCGTTCTCGCCGTCAAGGGCGGCGCGCCGATGGCGCTGGCGTCCTGGCGGCCGGCTTCGCCCCCTGACTGCTGCGCTGCGCCGTGCTGACGACGGTTCCGGGCAATTCCGCCCGTGCAACCGGAGATCGCCATGAGCGCACTCATCACCGACGAACAACGCTTCCTGCTGCTGGCCAACGGCCGTGAATCCCTCCAGAACCCAGACTTCGATCCGGCGCCCGTGGTCAAGCTGTTCACGCCGGATGCCGGCGCAACCTGGCTGCTAACCGAGATCGACCCGGACGATCACGACCATGCCTTTGGCCTGTGCGACCTGGGCCTGGGAATGCCCGAACTCGGTTGGGTTAGCCTGCAGGAGCTGGCGACCGTTCGCGGGCGGCTCGGCTTGCCGATCGAGCGCGATTTGCACTTCCGCGCGGAGAAACGCTTGAGTGCCTATGCGCGCGATGCGCGGCACGCCGGGCAGATTATCGTGTGATCAGAGCAAGCGCGCCGCCCTTCGGGCGGCGCGCGTTTTATGCTGTGTCCGTACCAGCGACAAACAGCGGACTTCAATCTGACGCTTTCAATTGCCGACACTGAACCTCGCTGTTATGCGCCACTGCCGAATATCTCATTAAATGTCGAGTGGTTAATAAACTCATCCGTAGCCGGAACCGAGTAATTTGGCACGGTCGAAACATAACCGCAGAATGTTCCGAAAGTTGGATCTCTCCCTAATGCGCCAGGCGAAGTGACATCTGATTTGTAGACGACGGCCGCGCTAGGATCTATGAAGCCGGTGACGACAAAACAACTTGCCACAAGCTCAGAGCAGAAGTAACTACCTTTCTCGACTGGTGCTGGAGCGTAGGTTCCGTTGAAGTACGCATGGAGCTGGTCGGTAAGCGATAGCTGGTGAACCTCACTTCTTTTCTTGAAAGTTACTACGTCGCGCAAGTTGTATTTCGCTCCAGACGCCACGATGGAATCTATAAAAGCGTTCACGGCTCGCACGCGCTCTGGAGGTTGCCACGCATCAGGTTGACGGAACACCGCGACATGATCGTAGCGTTTGATGAGGTCTTCAATCTCAACCTTGGACACGCCACCTAAAACCGTTGCCTCTGCCGCAGTGCCGGAGCTAATGCAAATCGCGGCGTGCGTGTATTCGCTGTTTGTTACTCGGGTGATGCCTTTGCCAACCGGGTCGATTTTTGCATCTTTGTAGCAAAGCAGAACATCGCCTGCATGAAGCTCACTGGCGAGCATCATCTTCATTTTTCCTCCTTCATCGAGTGCAAGTCGCACATATCAAGCGTAGAGAATAAACGAATAACTTGTGCGTCCCCGCTTCGCGGATCGCGCTGCTCCAGGTTCGCTATCCGCTTATCCCTGACGGGACTGGCATTCGCCAGCCTTCCACATCGCTGACGCCTACGGCCCGGATTCCCCGATCCGGGCCTGCGCGCTTCGCTTGCGTGCGGTCTGCACGTTGAAGCGGCCGTTGCCTGTCCAGCCGTCTCCCCTGACTTCATCCCCTTGTCCGCGACTGTAGCCCGCGTCCATGTGCCGTCAAGGCGCGCAGGGCCGTGTCCTCGGCTGCGCCTGCGGGCCGCACCAACCCTGCGCTTTTCTCCTTGACGGCCCCCGTCCGCGCGCTCCTGACCGTCGCGGGCGATGAACTCAGGAAAGACGGTGGCAACGAGGCCAACCGGGTTCTTCGTGCCGACCGCACCGGAAGTCCAAAGCGGGCTCCGAATCTTGGAATCCGGTTGCGGTGAACAGCAAACCCTTCTTTGTCAAGAGAAATGCCATGCAACTCGCTTCCCGTTTCGCTTCGCGCTCCCCGGTACTGCGTTCGGAATATCCCTTGTCCGACGACCAAATCCGCGCCGTTGCGCCTTCCATCTTCGCGGACGCCCCGCATGAAAGCCGTTCCGAGCGGTACAGCTATATCCCCACCGCCACGGTGCTGCAAGAACTGCGCGTGGAAGGCTTCGAGCCTTTCATGGTGTGCCAGACCCGCGTGCGTGCCGACGACCGCCGCGACTACACCAAGCACATGATCCGTTTGCGCCATGCCAGTCAGATCAATGGCCGCGAAGCCAACGAAATCATCCTGCTGAACTCGCATGACGGCACGAGCAGCTATCAGATGCTGGCCGGGATGTTCCGGTTCGTGTGCAGCAATGGCCTTGTCTGCGGCGACACCGTGGCGGACGTGCGCGTACCCCACAAGGGCGACGTAGCCGGGCAGGTCATCGAAGGCGCTTACGAAGTCCTGCGCGGCTTCGACCGCGCGCAGGCATCCCGCGATGCCATGCAGTCCATCACGCTGGACAACGGCGAGGCGGAAGTGTTCGCTCGCGCTGCACTGGCGTTGAAGTACGACGAAGCGACGCCGGCGCCCATCACGGAATCGCAAATCCTGATGCCGCGCCGTGACGACGACAGCCGCCGCGACCTGTGGAGCGTGTTCAACCGCGCCCAAGAAAACCTCATCAAAGGCGGCCTGTCCGCTCGCGCCGCGAACGGTCGCCGCCAGACCACCCGCCCGGTGCAGGGCATCGACAACGGCATTCGCCTGAATCGCGCCCTGTGGCTGCTGGCCGATGGCCTGCGCCAGTTGAAAGCCTGATTCCCACGCGGCAGGGGCAGGCAGCAGCCCTTGCCGCTTCTCTCGCTGCTGCATCTCAACCGCTAGGAGTTGTCACCATGAACGCCGTTACTAAAACCGAAGCCATCGCACTCGAAACCGCCGCGCCGCTGGAAGTGGCCGACCCGACCAAGAACCTGATTCTGGTTACGCTGTCGCAGTTGTTGCCGCGCCGTTCCAAGCGCAACGTCCGCACGACCCCGCGCCAGTTCATCCCCGAACTGGCCGCGAGCATCGCCCGCGTCGGCCTGCTGCAAAACCTCATCGTCATTCTGTCCGCCGATGGCGAGCAATACGAAGTCGTCGCAGGCGACCGCCGCCTGACCGCGTTGAAGCTGTTGGCGAAGAAGAAGCGCATCGCTGCCGACTGCGAAGTGCCGTGCCTGCTGGTGGCAGACGCTTCGGCGCGTACCGTCAGCCTCGCCGAGAACGTGCAGCGCGAGAATATGCACCCCGCTGACCAGTTCGCGGCCTTCGCCGCGCTGGTCAAGGAAGGCCGTCCCATCGAAGACATTGCCGCCGACTTCGGCGTGTCCCCGCTGGTGGTGCAGCGCCGTCTCAAGCTCGCCAACGTCTCGCCGCGCCTGCTGGCCGACTACCGCGCCGGAGCCGCCACGCTGGAACAGTTGATGGCCTTGACTATTACCGACGACCACGCCGCACAGGAGGCCGCGTACTACGGTGCGCCCGAATGGCAGCGCGGCGCATCCGCGCTGCGCGACCGCCTGGCCGAGCGCGAAATCACCGCCACGCATCCGCTGGTGCGTTTCGTCGGGCTGGACGCCTACACGCAGGCCGGCGGCGGCATCCGCCGCGACCTGTTCGCGGAAGGCGATGCCGGAACCTACCTGACCGACGCCGCGCTGCTGGAAACACTGCTGCGTGGCAGGCTGGATGCGCAGGCCGAGGACGTGCGCGCCGAGGGCTGGGCGTGGGTGGAAGCCGTGCCGAACATGAGCCACGCCGAACGCCAGATGTTCCAGAACGCTCCGCGCCATCGGCGCGAGCCGACCTCCCGCGAAGCCCGCCGCATCGCCTCGCTGCAAAACCGCCTCGACAAGCTCGACGCCGAACTCGAAGAAGCCTACGACGCCGAGGACGAGGGCAGGACCGAGGCACTGGAACCGCGCCGCGAGCAGGTGGCGGAGGAACTGCAAGCCATCGAAGAATCCTTGCAGGGCTATGCGCCGGACGTGCGCGCCGTGGCCGGTGCCATCGTCACGCTCGACCGCGAAGGCGAAGTCGTGATTCATCGCGGGCTGCTGCGCGAGGCCGAGGCAAAGGAGCTGCGGACGCTGGAAAAGCTCCGGCAGGGTTTCAGCGCAGGGGAGGGCGTGAACGGCGAGGCGGGCGACGAGGATGCCGAAGCGCCCAAGGCTGCGAGCCTGTCTGATCGGCTGGCGCAGCGGCTGAGCGCGTACCGGACCGCCGCGCTGCAAATCGAAGTAGCCCGGCATCCTCAGGTGGCGCTCGCCGCGCTCGTGCATGGCATGGTGCAGGCTGTCTTGCAGCCGCATACCTACGGCGATGGCTTGCCGCTTAGCGTGAGCCTGAAAGTGCGGGACCGGCTGGAAGCCATGGCTCCGGACGTGCCGGAATCGCCCGCCGCCGTGGCGCTGCGCGAATTGCAGGAAGTCGCGGGCGAAGCCTTGCCGCAGGACAGCGCCGAACTGTTCGCTGCATTGCAGGCGAAGTCGCAAGACGAGCTGGTGCGCCTGCTGGCCGTGTGCGTGGCGTCCACGGTGGACGTGGTGACGCCGCGCGCCACGCAGCAGCCCGGTGCGGAACTGGCGGAGGCCGTGGGGCTGGACATGGCCGCATGGTGGAAGCCGACCGCCGAGGGCTATTTTCGCCACATCGCCAAGACCGCGATTCTGGACGCCGTGAACCAGTACGCCCCGGCGCACGTCACCCGCCTGTCGAAGTTGAAGAAGGCCGACATTGCCAGCGAAGCGGAACGGCTAGCGGATGGCACCGGCTGGATGCCAGCGGTGTTCCAGGTCGACCACCACACCGAACCGGAAGACGTGCCGGAGGTGGCAGACGACGCGGATACACCTGAAGATGCGGCCGATGTGGAGGAAGTGCACACGCTGGCCGCGTGAGGCAGCAGCGTAGCCCCGGCGCATCGCGCCGGGGTTTTCACTCAAACCGGGCGCGGCAGGTTGCCGCGCCCGGTTTCAACGTCCACCGCAAAACCAAAATCGCCCCGTCGCCGCCTTCCACTAGGCGGCGACGGGGCGGGCGCGCAATGTATTTCGCGCGGCACGGCAAGCGGCGCCCGCTGGCGCGGGCAAGATTTCGACGGCGCCCCGCCGCAAGGGGCGGGGTTTGTGGGGCTACGCCCCGGCTTGCTGCCGTAGGTTGTGCAAAAGCCTGCCGTCCTCGACGCTGATGGCTCGTCGCCTGTACGTCACGAAGGTCGGTTCTCCGACACGCCGCCCGGCCGCGCTTATGGAGTTTCCATGCCACGCCTCAAGTACGAAGGCCGCCTGCTCGCGGCAAGGGGCGTTCTGGTCTTGTCGCTGGAGAGTTGGCCTTGTCCGCGGCAGGGCGCAAGCCGGAGAAGCCGTCACGCGGAGACACCGAGTCAGCCACATCTCCTTCCGGGAGCGGGCGGCCCGTGCGTCCTTGGCTTGTCGTGAATCCTGGCGAGGGCACGGCTACGCCTTGGGCTTCATGGCCGCAACCTTTTAGCGAAAACAATTTCCCCGCCGCTGCGCGGCTTCCTCGCGGAACAAATTCTTTTCGCTTCCAGGTTCTCCACGTTGTTGCGACCGCTGCGCGGTGCGGCCCGCCCATCCCCCGCCGGCCGGTTCACAACAAGGACGCACTGGCGCGACCTTGTTCAACCCGAACGGAGAAACATCATGGCTAACATCGGCACCTTCACCGCAGAGAAAGACGGCTTCACCGGCACGCTTCGCACCCTGATGCTCAACGTCAAGGTCAAGCTGATTCCCAACGACAAGGGCGACAACGAGAAAGCCCCGGACTACCGCCTGCAGGCGGCCGGCCACGACTTCGGCGCGGCGTGGAAGAAAACCAGCGAGGCCAAGCGGGAATACCTGTCCGTGACCCTCGACGATCCTTCATTCCCGGCGACGGTCTACGCCCGCCTGATCGAGAACGAGGACGGCACGTACGACCTGATCTGGTCGCGCAGCAGGCCGCAGCAGGCGGGCTGATCGCAGCCACAAAGCCCCGCGCACTGCGGCGGGGCTTTCCTATGATGGAACTTCCGGCGGCTTGGACCCGCCCTGGACGACCTCAATCGTCATAGACATTGAAATTTGAGGCACACCTCCCGGCGATGGAGGCGACTGAATATCGTGTGCAGGGAAGAAGGTCGCTACATCGCGATAGATAGCGTCGATCAACCGAAACAGAGCAACGAACGACATTGTAAGACTGCGGAGTCTCATGCCCTCACCATCGTCTGACAGCGTCACGAGGATTGGGCCATCGCCGGTTTGGCCTGCGGCGATCTGAGAATGCATGTGTTCCTGTTGCCTGCGAAAAGCGTTTAGGGATTGTCGCTCGTCATCTAACGCGAGAACAAATGCCGATGGCATTTCTCCCTTGTCTGCCAAAGCCCGGATGCACGCTACCGCTTTTTCCAGCGATGTAATGCAGTCTTCCATAGCAAACGCGAAGTCGAACACGGGCAAAAGTCGGCCTTTTTCCATCTCGGCAGAAGATCGTTTGCCTTCATTTATCTGCGCAAGTATTAACGATCGTGCATCGTTGTAGTGACGGGCCGTTTTGACAAGGCAATGCACCAGCCACGAACGCCACTTTCTTTTTTCGACCGAAACATCTGGCTCGAGCATGAACATGCCTACAAGCATGGCGTGCGAGCGAAGACCCTCAATGTTCAGGTGAAGCGGCGGCATGCCGCAATGTGTCGGTATGGCCATAGGGCGTTTCAACGGCCAGCTAGACCGCGATCATGAGTTCTCGATTTTCGATGCCGCAACGATTTCCTTCAGCTCCCGCTGGATTTGCGCAAGGAGCTGATCGGCATTGAGCGGGTCGCGCCCTGCGTATGCCAATGTCAAAAGCGTGAGTGGATGCACTTCCATGACCTCGCACAACTCGGTCAGCTTGTGCATGGTCGGATTTTTCTGATCGCGCTCCAGCGAACTCATATAGGTACGGCTGGATACGTCAGAGAACGCTTCCTGGCTTAAGCCACGCGCCTTCCTGACCATCCGTATCGCCGTCGCCAAAGAGGGTTTCGCTGCCACCTATGGTTTCCCCTAGAAAACCAAGATGACATCTCATTGCACCCTATAGGGCTACAATCTATAGTGTTCATTTGGCGGTGCTGATTTCCATATTCGTGCCTTTACGGAAATCCGCATCCGCGGATTCAAGCTGAACCAGAGAGTCACATTCGTGCCTTTCCTGACCTGCACAATTCCACTTTTACGCTTCCGTGGCTGTACGGATTCGACGGCTTGCGTCTTCATGCTTTCACAAGAAAGCACGCATCCGCTTCGTCAGTTCCGTGCTTCTCAAGAGAAGCGCATCCTTGCATTGTCGGATTCGTGAGATAGCCGCCCATGACCCAGCCGCTCGTCACCGCAGAACAGCGCGCGCAGCTGCTCGCCGCCGGTACAGTGCGTGCTGCGGGGCAGGACATTGACCCGCTGCCGGTGGTGCGGCTGTTCACGCCGGACGCGCATGCGACCTGGTTGCTGGCTTCGCTCGATCCCGCCGATGGCGATACCGCTTGGGGACTGATTGACCTTGGTATCGGGATGCCGGCGCTCGGGACGGTCAAGCTGTCCGACTTGGCCGGCATCGTCGGGCCGCAGCTACGGCCTGTCTTGCGCGACCTCTATTTCCACGCCGCACGGCCACTATCGGAGTACGTCAGGCTGGCGCAGCGTGATGGCTCCATTCCCGACTAATCGGGGCGTATTGTGTCTTTCTCAGTCTAGTTCAAGACGGTTACGGTCTGGATCGGCGTTTCGGCACCAAGCAGGTGCGACCGTGACCGAAAGAGACATGATGCGCGCCGCGGCTTGCGGCAAGGTGCCCGGTGCTGCGCGCCGTTTCCGTGCGGCGCAGCCGTCGCATTCGGACGACCCTTGCAAGGCATCGGAGCTGATCGGTCTTGACACCCCTTGTTACAGCTTGAGTCTACGTCCACTGGATGGCGCTCTGATGTTGTAGCTCCTGTGTTCGACGCCGTAGCGACGTTCCTGTTGAACGGGAGGTCGAATCATGGCTGATCGAAGTGCCGAAGCCTGGTATCCCACTGCCGCGTACCTGTATGTGCTGCATCTGGACGGCCCCTCCTTGGCGTGGGAGTACCTGCGCCGCCATCCCGACTACCGGCGCGACTGGCGGCGCTGTCGCCACCCGCCGGGCGCGGCGCACGCCTGGGGCTTGCGCCTGCTGGAAGACCCGGCACTGGATGCGCGTGACGCGCATCCAGACTGGTTTCCCGATCCTGTCGGCATGCTTCAGCTCTACCCGGATGCTGACCCGCCGCCGCATGCGGACGCCTTCGCGTTCTGGCGCATCCCCGGTCACAAACACCTGATCCACGATGGCAAGCGCCTGGTGCTGACGGCGCGCTGGCCCGGCTGCTGCGTGCGGCTCGCACTGTCACCGGGCCTGGCCGATGGCATGGCCTACCTGTATGCCGTCCGCGCGTGCGCCGAACCCTGCACGCACTACCGCACGATCATGGCCGAGCTGGACAAGCTGGCGACGGTGGACGAGGCCGCGCCTGCGGCGGCGGCCCGCTCTCGGCCCACGTCGGCCGCGCTGCTGGAATTGCACACCCTGCAGGCGCTCGACGCGACCCTTGCGGGCGTGTCCTTGCGCGAAACAGCCGCAGGGTTGTTCGGCGCCGAGGCCGTGGCCACCGGCTGGTACACGGACGGCGGCCTGCGCTCGCGCGTGCGCCGCCTGGTACGGCGTGGCCAATCGCTGATGCGCGGCGGCTACCGCCGCCTTGCACAGCTCGAATGACCCGGGGAGGGTCGTTTCGTCCACGGTGCAAAACGACCCTCAGCAGGACGCGCCGCTTTCCCAAGACTGCCTCCATCCGGTCGCGCTGTGTGGCCGGGCGTTCCTGACCGATGGAGGTTCATCCGATGCGACCCGCACCCTTGCGGCCTGCTGCCGCTGCCGCCACCACGCCGCCGCAACCCCAACGCTACCTCACCAACGACGAAGCCGCCGAGTACCTGCGGCTGTCGCCGCGCACGCTCGAAAAGCAGCGCGTGATCGGTGGCGGACCGAAGTTCCGCAAATTCGGTCGCCGCGTCATGTACGCGGTGGCTGACCTCGACGCCTGGGCCGACCAGCGCAGTTTCGAGGCCACGTCCGACCCCGAGTATGCCGAGCACCATTCGGCCGACAGTCGTGTGCGCTGATCGGCGGCTCGCCGGTGGCCATCGCCATGTCCAGCCCATCGCGGGAGCGGGAACAGCTCGACCTGTTCCGCGCCTTGCCGGGCGACATGGCGCCGCGCGATGCCCAGGACCTGATGGCGTATCCATTCTTCTCGCTGGCGAAGTCGCGGCGCACGGCGCCGATCGACTTCCGCAGCGGCAACGTCACCATCCGCGTGGAGGGCACGCAGGAACACGGCATCGCCACGATTTGGGATGCGGACGTACTGATTTGGGCGGCCTCGCAGATCGTCGAAGCGCGCGACGCGGGCTTGCGCCCGTCGCGCCTGATGCACGCCACGCCCTACGAGATCCTGCGTTTCATCGGCCGTGGGGTGTCGCTGCGCGACTACCAGCGCCTCAAGGCCGCGCTCGACCGGCTGCAATCGACCACCGTGGCGACGTCCATCCGCGAGACGACCGGGCGGCGCCTGCATCGCTTCTCGTGGATCAACGAATGGAAGGAGCTGGCCGACGCCCGCGGTACGCCGCTGGGCATCGAGCTAATCCTGCCGGATTGGTTCTACGCGGGCGTACTGGACGCCGCGCTGGTGCTGACCATCGACCCGGCGTATTTCCGGCTGACCGGCGGCATCGAGCGATGGCTGTACCGCCTGGTGCGCAAGCACGGCGGCAAGCAGCCAGGCGGTTGGCAATTCGACTTTCGGCACCTGCACCGCAAGTCGGGCAGCACGGCCAAGCCCTACGACTTCGCCTGCGACCTGCGCGCTCTGGTGGCGCGGCAGTCCATGCCGGGCTACGTCCTGGGCATCGTGCGCATGCCCGAGGACGGGGCCGAGTTGCTGACCTTCCGGCCCGTGCCGCAGACGGCACGGGGATAACTGCGGGAAAACGTGTGGACGGCCTCGTGCTATCAGGCGTGCCGGGTATCGTGCTATCGGGCGTGTCCCTATCGTGCCATCAGGCGTGCGAAATCGCCGCAAAGCCAATAACGGCGAGGGTTTCGGCGCTCTCTAACTTCCCTAACTCTAAATCTCTAACTTTTGAAAAGAGCGCGCCGTTTCGGTGGACAACCACGAAACGGCACGGCCGAGCCGGCTTTCCAACACGGAGGGCCGCGTCATGATCGTCGCGCTGCTCAACCAGAAAGGCGGCGTCGGCAAGACCACGCTCGCCACCCACATCGCGGGTGAACTCGCGCTGCGCGGTCAGCACGTCGTCCTGCTGGACGCCGACCCGCAGGGTTCTTCGCTGGACTGGACGCAACGGCGTGCCCAGCAGGGCTTGCCGCGCTTGTTCAGCGCCGTGGGCCTCGCCCGCGAAACGCTGCACCAGGAAGCGCCGGAGCTGGCCCGCCGTGCCGATCACGTCATCATCGACGGCCCGCCGCGCATCGCCGCCTTGGCGCGTTCCGCGCTGCTGGCGGCCGAGCGCGTACTGATCCCGGTGCAGCCGAGTCCCTATGACGTGTGGGCCAGCGCCGAGATGGTGATGCTCATCCGCGAGGCGCAGGTGTTCCGGCCGCAGCTAGCAGCGGCCTTCGTCATCAACCGACGCATCAGCACCACCATCATCGGCCGCGAAGCACGGCAGTCGCTCGCCGAACAGCCGCTGCCGGCGCTGCACGCCGAGGTGCACCAGCGCATCGTGTTCGCCGACAGCGTGGCCGCTGGCCGGCTTGCACGCGAGACGGCACCGGACAGCGCCGCCGCACGCGAGATTGCCGCGCTGACTGACGAGCTGCTGCGGTGGCCGACATGAGCCAGCGCAACGGCAAACGCGTCGGCATCGGCGCACGTCCGCCCGCGAACCCGCACGCCGAGGCGTGGATTCGCCAGGGCGACGCCGACGGCCTCCAGAAAGGCGATCTCTACACCGCGCGCCTGACCCTCGACATCACGCCTGCGATGCGCGCCCGCATCAAGGTGTCGGCGTTCACCCAGGGTGTGACCGTCGCCGAACTGCTGCGCGCTTTGCTGGAACGCGAGTTTCCGGAGACGACCCCATGAACGCGCAATTCTCGACGGTCACGGCTGCGCCGCCGCCATCGCTCGCGGTGCTCGCCGGCCAGGCCGGCGCCGCGCCGCTGACCCGCGTATCGCTCGCCTACGTCGAGCAGCGCATCGACCTCTACCTGCGCTTTGGCGAACCGGCGCGCACCGTCCGCCTCGATCGCTGGCGGCGCGTCGCGGTGTTCCTGCCCGGTGCCGTGTTCTGTCGCATCCGCTGGCAGGCCAACGACTACGGCACCATCCGCTGGCAGCTCATGGTGATGCAGGCGTGCACGCCGCTGGACGCGGCTCAGCGCATCCCCGGCGTGCTGCCCGGCGCGTGCCTGCTGCTACACGCCGAAGGCGAACCCCCCGTGCGCGCCGTGCTGGCGCAGCTCGACGCCATTGAGGCGCAAGGCATCGCGCCTGCCGACGTGTCGCCCGCGTACTGGCGAACGCTCGGCAACCGTCTCGCCGCGCGCCTGCCGCTGCCGGCATACACCGCCGAGCGGCACGCCGCTTGGCGGGCCGGGAGGATGCTGCCATGACCACGCTTTCCACGTCCGGTACTGTGCCACGTCCTCGCTCGCGCCTGCGCGCTTGCCTCGTGCTTGGCGGCGTATCCGCCTGCGGCCTCGCTGCGCTGGCCTGGGTGTCCTTCCTGCCTGACGATATGCGGCCGCTGCCGCGCCTGACCTACAACCCGTCCGACAGCGTGGCGGTCGGCTGGTATCGCGTCGAGCCACTCTATCACCGGGCCCCTCCGTTGGCCGTAGACAGCATCGTGCTCGTCCCGCTGCCGGCCGAAGCCGCCGCGCTGGCTGCACGGCGCGGCTACCTGCCGACGCACGTGCCGTTGCTCAAGCGCGTGGGTGCGGTCGCGCCGCAGGAGGTGTGCATCGTCGGTCGTAGCGTGCGCATCGACGGTGTGCCAGCCGCCACCGCGCTTCCCGCCGACCGGCTGGGCCGGCCGCTGCCGTCGTGGACGCAATGCCGTCGCCTTGAACCCGGCGAGCTGTTCCTGTTGAGCACGACCAACCCAGCATCGTTCGACAGCCGGTATTTCGGCCCGGTCGGTGCATCCACCGTGCTCGGCATCGCGCATCCGGTCTGGCTGGAGACACGCCGATGATGGCCGCCGATTCGCTGCGCTTCATCGTGCCATCCGGCGTGTCGTCCTGCTGGCCGTCGCCGTGTCGCCGCGCGTGTCGTGCGAGCGCATCCGCGTCGCACGTCGCGCAACATCCGGCGCCGCTTTCCCACGTGCAGGCGTCTTGCCTCGAACGCGCCCGGCCGGTGGCCGTGGCCGCGTTCGCCGGCGCGCTGGCTGCAAGCAGCGCCGCGCCGCCGGGCCGTCCACGCCCTGAGCGACAGCGCAGGGCAAAGGCGGAAGGCAAGATAAAAGGTCGCGGCACATGGCCGCTTGAAAACCTTGTCTGCACATGGGGGGGGCGCGGCACGCGCCACGGGGCGGCAGCGTGCCGCGAAGGTGCGCAATGCCGCATCGGTATTGGCGAAGTCGCGTGCTTTGTCCGCTGGACTGCGCCGGCGTTGGATGGGGCCATACCATGAGCCAGCGCGACGACGACCGATTTCGCGTCCGGCCTGGCACTCCGAAGCAGCGAGGCGATGCCTACGTCAACAAGGTTCTGCGGCAAGCCAACAAGGCCGGCGCGAAGCTTGGCAAGGCGGCAGGCAAGGTCAGCCAGCGACCCGGTTCCCGGCTGGGCCGCGGCCACGTTACGGCGCGCTTCGCAGGCCGGGGACTTGGGGCCAACGCCCGGCGCGTGACGATCAAGGCGCGGCTGGTCAATCTGGCGCAGGCCGGGCCGCGCTCGACCGCCGCGCACCTGCGCTACATCGAGCGGGAAGGCGTCGATCGCCAGGGCGGGCCGGGCCACGCCTACGGGCCGACGACCGACGAGGCGGACACCAAGGCGTTCGAGGAACGCGGGCGCGAGGATCGGCACCAGTTCCGGTTCATCGTCTCGCCGGAGGATGCCGAACAGATCGACGATTTGCGTACCTACACCCGGCACCTGATGGCGCGCATGGAGGCCGACCTGGGGACGCGGCTGGAATGGGTGGCCGTCGATCACTGGAATACCGACAACCCGCACACGCACGTCGTCCTGCGCGGCAAGGACGACACCAGCAAAGACCTCATCGTTTCCCGCGACTACATCGCCGAGGGGATGCGCCGGCGGGCGTCGGAATTGGCGACTGAATGGCTGGGGCCACGCACCGAACTGGAGCTGCAGCGCGCCATGCAGCGCGAAGTCGATCAAGAGCGGTGGACGGGCCTGGATCGCACCTTGCAGCGCGAGACCGGTGACGATGGCCTGGTGCGCGTCGAACGCTTCGCCGAACCTAGGTTGCAAGGCCAGCGGCAAGTGCTGATCGGCCGCCTGCAACATCTGCAGCGAATGGGCCTGGCGTCCGAGCCTCGGCCCGGCACGTGGGCCGTCCATGCCGACGCCGAACTGACCCTGCGGGCGATGGGCGAACGTGGCGACATCATCCGAACGATGCAGCGGGCCATGAGCGGCAAGCAGCGTGAATTAACTGTATTCCAGTCTGGCGAGGGTGGCCGCGCCGTCGTTGGCCGTGTCGTCGGCAAGGGGCTGGCCGACGAACTGTACGACAAGGGCTATCTGATCGTGGATGGCACGGACGGCAAGGCGCACTATATCGCGCTGCCACCGCGCGCCGAACTGGAGAAGTATCCGACCGGGGCCGTGGTGGAAGTGAAAGGGGCGGCCGACGTGCGCGCGGCTGACCGCAACATCGCCGCGCTGGCTGTTGATGGCGTGTATCGCACCGATCATCACCTGGCCGTCGCCCAAGGTCAGGCGACGCCCGAGCGCGATCCGCGCGAAGTGGTGGCCGCCCATGTGCGCCGGCTCGAAGCTTTGCGCCGCGTCGGCATCGTGGAGCGCGAGGCCGAAGGCGTCTGGCGCCTGCCCGACGACCTGGCCGAGCAAGGTCGCCAGTACGACGCGCAACGCCTTGGTGGCGGCGTGATGGTGGAGTTGAAATCGCACCTACCCATCGAGCGACAGACCCGCGTGATCGGAGCCACGTGGCTCGACCAGCAGTTGATTGGCGGCGGCAAAGGCCTGGGCGACCTTGGCTTTGGGGCCGAGGTCAAGGACGCGCTGCGCCAGCGAGCCGAGTTCCTGGCCGAACAGGGACTGGCCGAGCGTCGCGGGCAGCGTGTCGTTCTCGCGCGCAACCTGTTGGCAACGCTGCGCCGGCGCGAATTGGCGCAGGCTGCCAAGGACATTACCGCCACAACCGGTCTGGAACATCGCCCCGTCGCCGAGGGGCAGCGCGTGGCCGGCATCTACCGGCGCTCCGTCATGCTCGCCAGCGGGCGCTACGCGATGCTCGATGATGGTATGGGGTTCTCGCTCGTGCCGTGGAAGCCGGTGATCGAACAGCGGTTGGGGCAGCAGCTCACCGCTACGGTGCGAGCCGGCGGAGTGTCGTGGGAGGTTGGGCGACAACGTGGCCTGGAAATTTAGGCGCGCATCTTCCACGGCGCTTCTCAAAGGTTCGGCCATTAGCCAGTCGGATACCAGAGCAATGCCTGGCCGGCCAGCGCCGCATCCAAGAAAGCGTCACTTAACTGGGAATTTTGTGGGCTTGCCGCGTTACTCCGGCGCGCTGCCGCTTCGAACCGCGACCCAGCGTTAGCGCGTAGCCCGGAATACAACGCCAGAACGTTGCCGTAGCCAGCGATTCAGGGGCGTGGAGTAGCCGCGGGACACCAGCGCGCCCAGCAGGCATGATCCGGCGAAATAGGCCAGCAGCAACCCAAGCCTGGCGTCGCTTAGGAGCTGCGCCGGTGGCAGCCAGGTGCGCAGCAGGCCCAGCACCAGCAGGTGCAGCAGGTAGATCTCGTAGCAGTCGCTGCCGCAACGTGTCAGGATGCGCCGCGACAGGCCGGGCGAACTATGTCTCGCCGCGGGGCGGCCGAGCAGAAGCAAGGCGGTTCCTAGTGCCATGGCACTGACGCCGAGAATGTTGCTCTGGCTGATCGGCCACATCAGGTAGAGCAGTGTCATGGTGATGCCGATCAATGGACGGACGTATGGCCGCTGCAACGCCGGCCATGTCCGCCGCCGCGCAAGGACACCAGCGCAGCAACCGATGGCGATGGCGTCGAAGCAGGCGAGATAGCCATACAGATAGGCCTCACCGTTTCCCTGGTTGGCGAGGCGGTAGAGCGGGCCGGCAACAACTAGGACGGCGGCCAGCAACGCCAGTCGCGTGCTACGCCGCAACAACACACAAGCCAATGGAAACAGGAGGTAGAAGGCCATCTCGACCGACAGCGACCACATCACGCCCAGCGGATAGTTGATCCATCCCTCGCGGATGACCAGTACATTCATCCAGGCGCCTAGCGCGGCGGCGTTGGTCGTCCACAGCGGCACCGTGCTCGCCGCCCGGTTGCCGAACAGCGGCAGGCCGGCCAGCGCGAGCGCGTCGACCGCCGCGAGCGTCAGGACCAGCATGGGAAGGATTCGCGCGAAGCGCAGTCGCCAGAACGACACCGTCCGAATGGCGTCGAGTCGGCCCCAGCGCTCCAGCGAGTTGCGGGTGATCAGAAAGCCCGATATCGCAAAGAAAATCGTTACGCCGTAGTTGCCGTTACGCGCGATGGCGCGCAACAGCGGCCAGCCAAGCAGGCCGGCAAGCGTGGTATCGCCAAGGGAATAGGCGATATTGAAATGATGCAGCAGTACCAGCAGGATCGACAGGCCGCGCAGGAGGTCGATGGCGTCGTCGCGTGTATCAGAGGCGTTCATGATCGGGCGTTGCCAGGCTTACTTGCGGGGCGTGCCGACCATGGCGGGCCAGTCGTGCATCAAGTCGTCGCGGGCGCGCAAGCCGGCGTTGGGCTTGGTTGCGCGCTCGTCCTGCACCAGGCGGGCGAACACCAACTGGCGGCCGTCCTTGCGGGCCCAGCCAACGAACCAGCCGTAGGCGTTGGCAGCGTTGTAGACGCCGTTACTGCCGGGTGAGCCGGTGCCGGTCTTGCCGTACAGGCGCCAGCCGCCGGCCTCGCCAACGTCGAATAGGCTTTCCGCCAACTCGTAGGCCGCAGCCTTGACCGGCAATTGCCGGTTGACGACTTTGCGCAGGAAGGCCAGCTGCTCCAACGGCGAAATGCGTAGCGACGAGATGATCCACGCGCCGTCCGTGCCGTTGTGCTTGCCTGGCTCGCCCGAGACATCCTCGTTGCCGTAGTGGAACGCCGAGGTATAGCGCTGGAAGCGCTCTTGTCCCAATGCCTTGGCGGCCAACTGCGAATACCAGACCACCGAGTATTTGATCCAGCGCGCTGGATCCGTGGGCTGGCGCCAGGCGTCACCGCCCCAGTCGGGGTAGCCTGGCCGATAGTTCCAGACCGGTTCGTGCGGGCTTTGCAGGATGCCGGCATCCGCGCCCATCAGGGCGATGGGCAGTTTGAAGGTCGAGGCGGGCGTGTAGCGTTCCGCGCAAGCCTGCTGCGTGCCTTGCTGGAAGACGATTCGGCCGTCGGCGGCGTCGGCGACGACGGTGCATAGGACGGTCGCACGGGCCGGGGCGGCGGCCAGCGCGAACAGGGAAAGGGCTGTGCCGACAGCGAACGAAGAGAGTCGAATGGTCATGATCGATGAAATGGCGTCGGGGGAAAGCGGGAGGAAGGGCTCACGCGTTGTCAGAACGGCCGTTGAGCAGGACCAGCGTCAGGTCGCGGTCCTCGATATGAATGCGCATGGCCAGGCAGCGCCCAGCTTCGGCGGAAGTGCCGGTCTTGGACAGGCGGATATTCCAGCCCTGCGCGCCGACCAGTGGGTTGGTGTTGTGGTAATGCAGCCGATTGCCAGCCGCCTCGACGGTCTCGGCGAGCGCAGTGGTGTCGCGCGCGATTTGCGGGTAGGCAGCGGCCGCACCAACAATCTTGCCGATGTCTGCGGCACTCGCGCGATTGGCGGTCGACAAGCCGGTAGCTTCTTCGAGCGTAGTGTGTTCGAGGTGTAGCGCCGCGGTCTTGCGCCGCAATGCTTGCGCGAAGGCTGGCTCACCGCCCGGGTAGGTGCGGGCTAAGGCGTGGGCCGCGCGGTTGTCCGACGCCATCAGCGCCAGCTTGAGCAGGGTCTCCAGCGTCACGCTGGCGCCCACTGGCAGCGGCGAGGCCGCGCCCGAGGCCGTGGCGCTCGCATCGCGTTCGTCGATGAGAATGCGACGCGACAAGTCCGGCACCGTATCCAGAACCACCATGGCCGTCATCAGTTTAGTCAGCGACGCGATCGGCACGGCCTCGTTCTCGGCGCGGCCGAGCAGCGTGGCGCCGGAGCGGGCATCCAGCACCAGCACGTGGGACGCGCCGCTCGCCTCGACCAATGCCTGTATCCCCGGTAGCTGTGCCATGAGGCGTTGCTCTTCCTGCGCCGACAAGGGATGCGTTCGTCCGGAGGTCAGCGCTGACCAGGCGCCAAAGCCTGCCAGCGCAATTGATAGGGTCGTGACAGGTAGGGCCACCGCGCGCCGAGCGGAAAGACTCTCGGGCCGCACCAGACGGCGGATGCGGTCAAGCAATTCACCGTCGCGCGCGCCGGGAGCCACCGGCACCGGCGTGCCGATCTCGGAGTTGTCCAGGGCGTGCAGGGCGCGCGCCAGCGGCATGGGACTGCCGATCAACGCTGCCGCAATCTGGTCGGCGATGCGCTCGCGTTCGATACGAATAGCGCGGGACAGTGACCAGATGGACGGGTGGAAGAACAGTAGAACCTCCGCCGCATGTTGCAACAGGTTGATCAGATAGTCATGGCGTCGTACGTGCGCCAACTCATGCGCCAGCAGCGCCGCCAACAGGTCCGCTGGCATTCCGGTGACGAGCGAAGCCGGTACCAGGATCACCGGCTTAAACCATCCGGCCGTGACGGGCGTGGACAGGTTTCGCACTACCCGCAACCCAACCGTGCGCGAGAGCCGCAGGCGGCGCGCCATGTCGGCCACACGCGCCTGCCAGGCGGGATCGATCCACGGGGCGCTGGCACGCACAATGCCACGCAGCCATGTCAGTCCGAGACACACTCGCAGCGCCGCGACTGCACTGCCGACTAGCCAGGCCAACGCTAGCCACAACGGCCAGGCCAACGTTGCGCTGTCGGCTACAGCCGGGGCGTCGGGCGAGGTGGGCGGCAGGCCGCGCCACGCCAACGCCACCTCGGCCACGCCAACACCGACGCTGGAGAAAAGCGCTGTTCCGAGCAACACATAACGCAGTTTCGCGTCGTCTGGCCGCGTAAGTGACAGTAGCGCTAGCGTGGCGGCGTGGAGGCACAGGATTTTCCAAGCCAGCGCCGGCAGGCCACCGCCAATGGCCCAGGCGGTGGCAAGCAGAAGGTCGCTCACAGTTTGTCGTCGCGCAGGAGGGCTTCTATTTCCGCGCGGTCTTTCTTGCTGACGTAACCTCCGCGCAGGGCGGCCAGAACCAGTGCCTTGCCCGAGCCGGCGAAAGCCTTGCCAATCAGATCCTTGATCAGGCGGCCCTGCGTCGCCCTCTGGCTTTGCGCAGCGGCATAGACATGGGAGCGTTGGCTTTCATCGCGTGTCAACACGCCCTTGCCATGCATGATCTGCATCAGTCGCAGCACGTTTGCGTAGGTGATGCCGTCGCGCCGGGCGGCCATGGCGGCGTGGACTTGCTTGACGGTGGCGGGGCCGGTTTCCCACAACGTCTGCAGCACGTCGAGTTCGGCGGCGGTCGGCTTGGCGCTGGGCTGGTTCCTGTTAGCCATGAAAAAGGACGGTACAAGGCAAAATGTGCGTCTAGAATAAATTGTCTAGAACAGTTTGTCTACGACAATGACGGCACCTCCGACGCCCTCGGAAGTTCGCAAACTTGAGTGAACTTCTAGACCCCGCGACAGAGGAGGCAACATCGATGTCGGGAGCCGCGCAGCGCCGCTTCGAGAACGGCACCTTCCTATTGCGGCCTGCAGCGCTAGCATTGACGTGTGAGGTATGGGCTGCCTGCCGCAGGTTGAAAATTGATAACCAGCAGGTGGTCAGTTTTCGGTCGGCAGGAACGCCGTGTAGCGACGCGTCGCGAAATCGAGCGTACCGAAGCTGAGCGTGCAGTCCTCGCCGTGACGGCTCAGATAACGGTAGGCGAGCGCGTCACCATTCGCGGCGGTGCGGTGCGTGCACAGCTCGACGAAATTCCCGAACGCCGTCATTGCGCGCCTCCCGTCGCCGCTTGCCGTAGAGCCCGCCATTCGCGGCTCAGCAACGCATAGCCGTACTCGTCGGACCACGCACCTTTGAAGAAGATGTTCTCGCGATAATGCCCTTCGCGGCGAAAGCCCTGTCGCTCAAACAGACGCTGCGCGCGTACGTTGTGCGCGTCCACCGTCGCGACGATGCGGTGCTTGCCAAAATCTGCGAACAGCAGTTCGATCACCCGCGACACCGCTTCGAGCGCAAAGCCATGCTGCTGCGCGGCGACGTCGAACGTTGCGCCCAGCTCGGCCTGCCGCCCTTCGTCGAAGAAATGCACCGCGACGTCGCCGATCAGCGCGCCGTCGGCCTGGTGCTCGGCCGCGATCTGGAACCACGTGCCGTCGGTGTCGAACTCAAGCGTCTGCTGCTCGGCGAAGAACGCCGCCGCGTCGGCATCCGCGTACGACGACCAACTCTGATAGCGCGCGACGTCAGGATGGTTCCTGTATGCGGTGAACGCGGCAAGATCGCCGCGTTTGAACGGGCGCAGGACGAGGCGTTCGGTGGAAATGGGAAAAGTGGTCATGCGGGTTCCTTCGTGGCGGAATCCAGACGCGCGCAGGGCACCGGGAGGTGCGCACTATCGTGACTCGTGTGCGTTTGAGACACTGCGCGTTGTTTCAATCCACCTCCGGGGTGTGAAACCGAAGGCCCCTTTGAAGTGTCGCGTCATATGGCTTTGGTCAGCGAAGCCGGCTTCGGCGGCGGCCACCGAAAGCGATGCTCCCTTCTCGAGCAGATTCCGCGTGATATCGAGTTGGCGCAAAGTGCGGAACCGGCGGGGGCTGGTGCCGAACAACAGGCGGAATTGCCGGGCGATGGTCCATCGATCCATTCCGGCAATTTGTTCCAGTTCAGTCATCTTGAACTGCCTGATCGGTTCCGCTGTAATCATGTCTCGCACTCGGGAAAGTTGCGGAAGTGCCAGAGGTTCTGTTTTGCGGATGCCACGATTTCCAGCCGCTTCTTCGAGAAAATCAGCGATAGAGACGATGAATTCGGTTCGCGACAGATCGTCGAACGGCTCATCGAAACGCATCAGCCTTCCAGTGATGTCGTCTGGCAAACGAGATATGTCTGTTACCGGCGAGCCAACAAAGGGTAGCGTGCGGCCGCGCAAGGCGGCTTGAACGAGAGCGGGATCGATATAGGCGATGCGATAGGCAAATCCTGCTTCCGTCGCAGCCTTGCCATCATGGAGTTCATCGGGATGCAGGATGTGGCATTGCCCCGGTAGGCAGTGGTGTTGCTCGCGGCGATAACGAAATGCCTGAACCCCGCTCACAGTAATGCCAATGGCATAGGTATCGTGACGATGAGCGGAAAAGGCTTCCCTGGAGAAGCTTGCTTGCGCAAGCTGCAGACCCTTGGCATCGGGTCCAAATATCAGTCCATGGCTACCGCTGCAGGGCAGCTCCGCACAATCATTCAAGACAGTCTCTCCATCGCTCATCTAACGTCAAGATCGTGATCATTTTGACGGAGCTTACATGCATGATTCAGTGGCGTGGATGCCGGGCAATTGGCAGCCGATTCTGCTCTTCGTACTCCAATCATTGCTTATTATGGGTAGCCCTGGGCCCTCAACCGTCAGTGTAACAGCCGTCGCGGCTTCTTATGGCGTTGGTCGCTCGCTCCGCTATACATGGGGTTTGATTGCAGGAACGATAGCTGCGCTAGTGTTGGTTGCGTTCGGCGTTATGGCTTTCGTGACGTCGTTTCCGTTCGGGGCGCGTGCTCTGAGCATCGTTGCGGCAATCTATATCTGCTATCTCGCTTACCAGATCGCGACCTCTCCACCTTTGTCGAGCCTTCCGGACCAAGCCGCCGCCCCTCCGTTCGTGGCGGGTTTTGTCCTTGCGGTTGCCAATCCCAAGGCCTATCTCGCAATTGCCGCTGTATTTGCGGGAGCTACGATTTACACCGAGAGCGCCATTGATGCTTGGATGAAGACATTGATCTTGAGTCTCATGATCGTTGTGATTCATTTTGGATGGTTGCTGGCGGGAACGATGCTGTCGAGGCTATTACGCCATCCTTTGACCTCACGTGTCGTGAACGTGTTCATGGCCCTCCTCCTAGTGGGGATGACCGTCTTTGAACTGATCAAGTAATGGAACAAGTAATGTAATACGTTAAATCGATGATCATTGCGGGGAAGATGCCGTTGCCATATCTTCGATGATCCCATCTTTCTTGATAATCGCCCGGCATCACCCGTGCAAGCGGCGCGCCTGAGCCAGTGGGCGGCAAGATCACGATGCGGTATTCGATACGTCGAGACTGAAACCGTATGGTTTTGCATTCGGATGCCACAACCTGTGCCGGATATATATAAGAAAGGTTCTGCAACGGTTGGACGCCGCTGCCCAAAGTCGGCAACGGATCAGAGGGCATCGTGGGTACTAAACTAAGAATCAGATTCTAATCACTAGGAGCCGATGTCGGAGCGCCAGACATGCAATATGCACTCGATGTCTTTATCGATACGCTGAAGTCTTTCGGGATCTACCCAGAGAGCGAAGCCGTCGAGCGCTCGGGGCTGCAACTCACCCAAGAGGTCGGCCGAAGGAAGACTTATCGAGACAGTCGATCAAACAAGTTTAGTGTGTACAGTGGTGTTAAAGGCAAAATCAATTCGGTCGAGATGACCCTCAGATCAACAGATATGGACAGCTTAGACGGGCCGAACGAATATGAAGCCGTTATCACTAGCTTCAATGACGATTTTGATAACGTCTGGGCGGACCTAGGCAGAATCCTCGGAAACACCGGTGTAGTATCCGAGAACCCCTATCGCGATGCCCTGCGTGCAGTTAGCTGGCACATTGACCCAGAAAATCAGCTCACTCTTGAGCTACGCCACGAGGACAAGGAGTTGCCGGTCCGCCTTGTGATGGCCTTCCTGGCGCCGCGAGAGGAAGAGTCAGCGTAGGGACGGCTTGCCGCCTCGGTTACTTCCGGACGAGTGCCGGACGTTTGTGCCAGGCGAGGCGGTGCGCCAGAGACTCGGTGATGGGAGCGCGCGGCTGGATTGCTGCCCTTCCGCGTTGATGTTCCCCTCGCGAGACAAAGGGATAAGGATGCCCGTGGTCAGATGAGGCAATTGCGTGCTCGGTAGCACTATGGGGCGGCCTAACCCCGTATTGACAGTTTTTGTGCCATTTCAGCCTGGTAACGTGTGCGTTGCCGCTGCGTGCGTCAAGGCAGGTCGAGGCCAATAGAACGAGCATCATCACATGCCCTTATCAACCAAATGAAGGCGGATTGAGGGCAACTTCACCACCATGACGGAACTTTGTCCTCAAGTCACCACATGGACGCCGTACATTTCGCGCTCGATCTCATCGATGGGTTCCCAATGATCACTTGCTAGCTCGAAAAATGTATCCGGCACTTCCATGGCATATGTCGCGCCACGTTCCCGATTGCGCCTGCGGACGCGTTCCCGCCGAACCTCTCGCGGGGCATCGACTAAGTAAATTGCCAACTCGTAGCCGGCCTCACTGGCCTGAGTATAGAAACGTTCGCGGTTGATCTTCTCCACCAGTCCTAGCTCAAGGACTACGTCATGACCAGCATCAAGGACTTCCTTAGCCGTTGCCCAGATCTGTTCCAGACAGCGCTCTTTCCTAGTTATATACCAGTCCATCACATTCACCGCAGGACGATCAGGACTGTAGAGTCTGACGAACCACGCATCGAGGATGAACCCTGGTGCTGCGTATTGCTTTCGGAGCGTAGCAACGAACGTGGACTTACCGGCTCCAACGGGACCTTCAACCAAGTGAATCTTCGCCATTTCAGTTAATCCATTCAAAGAGGGGCGCAGCGAATCGCATACGATGCCTCGGTGCGGCTTTCGCCTACTCTGCAAAGGCTAGGCGCCCCTTGCAAACCTGATGAATGAGCTAGCATTAGCCCTGTTTATTCACGCAACCGGATTCATAGGCCCAGTGGCAGCCTCCTGGACCATATCGGAAATTGTATTCGCAGCCTTGCCATGCCGATCGGCGTCCTGGTTCACGATGGGCTCGCCATTGTGGTGAAGTGTCCAGCATCCTTGGGATGCTGAGGGTGCGATCGAGATACCTATCTCCGCAATTTTTTTGTCAACTGCTTTATCGTAGGCATGTTGAAGTCCTGCAGCGGTGAGCGCCTGCTTTGCTTGCTCTATGCCGGCGACAATGAGTTCCAGTGCAAACTCCTGCTTGTTGCAGTTTAGAATTTCCGTCACCGCATCCAGTTCGGCCAGGCGAATCGCATCGATACGAATGTCAAGATCGCAAACCAGTTCTTTGCGCTGTGAAAACGCCATGAGATAAGCATTCGCGCCATAGACGTTCCCAAAGCGTTCTGTGCGTTTACTTGCCAGTATTTTCATAGCAATGAAATCCGAGAACCCGGCGCTGTAAGCGCCAGCCTCCCCCTTCTCGGCGTTTACCTTGAGAGCTTCCGAATAGGTCATGCTCATGTGAACCTCCTGTTAGAAATGAATTCCGAAATCGCATGCTGCAGGAGAGGGCCACTCCATAACAAAGCATCCCGCGGTGTCTATTCCGATAACTCCATGCGTTATCGACTTTCGTCACCTAATCGATGGCGAACGAACGGGCTATATACTGGAGCGTCTGGCTTCAGGCTTACCCCGTCAGTAAAGTCGTCTCCATGATTGAAGGGAATCGAAGGCCATGTCGACCAATGTTGCAGCCTTACGCGATAGTCGATGGCTCGTTGCTCAAGGAAGTGGCGTTGCTGTTGAGCCTCCTTACCCGATAAACCGCCACGAACTCCATGGATGAGATAGGGTTCCAGCACGGTAAAGCCAAGGTAGTGCAGCGCGTGCATGACGGGCCACAGAAGCAGACGCATATCGCCGTCGCGTCCATCCGGTGCACAAGCTTGGGCCGAAGAGCCGGCCGTGGACACAATCAGGGCCTTTTTCCCGCGCATCACGCCGCTTTCGTAACGATGCTGGCTCCGATATAAACCGCCGTAAACGAAAACTCGGTCCATCCATCCTTTCATAATGGCGGGCATCCCAAACCACCAGAATGGAAATTGAAGTATCAAGGCGTCGGATTTCTGCAAAAGCTCAATGTGTTGTGCGACTACGGGTGGCAGAGTATTGGAGCTCCAATGATGACGTTGCTCCTGCATCGGATCAAATTTATCTCCGCTCTTCAGCGAAGAATAATGCCAGGATGCTTCACGTGGTTCGAAATCCTCTGCGTAGAGATCAAGGACGGTGGCGTCATGTCCTTGAACACCCCATGCCTGTCTGGCGAGTTCAGCCAGGTACGCATTAAAAGACCTCTGCTCAGGGTGAGCCAATACAATGAGCGCATGCATGCGGCCTCCCTCTGCACTAGTTGCCATTGCAACGGAACAATTCCCGCGATATGAAGCAGATACTAGTCTTCAGTCAATTCCGAAGAATGTCTTGTCGACTTGTACCGAAGGTGTATCAGGGGATATGGTCGTCCTTGACCGTCCACGTTGGATCGGCCGCACGGTTCGAATCCCAGCCTTTCATAGAACCCGACCGCTTGGTGATTCTGTTCGTTGACATCAGTCGAAAGGCTAGGGTGGCGCCTTATGGCCTCTCGCACGAGGACCCGGCCAACGCCCCGCCCGCGGTGATCCGGGTCGACAAATAGAGCTTCCATGTGATCGCCATTGAGTAACATGAAAGCAACGGCACGACCTGACTCATCAACCGCCAAATCCAGCGGCGCCTCAGGGAGAAATGCGGCGACCTCGGACTCAATATCCCGGCGATCCGCCGCAGCAAGGAAATGATGTGTTGCATCAACGGAGCTTCGCCAAATTTCCATTACTCGAAAACTGTCCATTGGCATTGACTTTCGTATCGTGATCATAGCGTTTTTGGTGTCGATTAAATTTTTCCGTTTAAAGGATGCGCCATGTGGTGTGCACCGTGGTGAACTGAATTCCTATTGGCTCGGCTGCCTCGTATGCGCTGTCGTCAGCTCTTCGGCGCGGCGTACTACGCTGCGCACGCCGAAGCTCATGACCAGATTTTGCCGTTCAAGCTCAATGAGGTTGACCCACTGGGCATCGAGCGCATCGTCGCCGGCCACGGGCTCTCCCTGCAGCCATTCGCACAAGACGGCAATGAGCACGAAGTGCTGGCGCAATTCGCCCTCGGAGCTGTGGTCTAAGGCCTCCAACGCGGTGAAGACGTTCCGTGGGGAGACGCTAATGGCCGTTTCTTCGTGTACCTCGCGGACGACAGCTTCCAAAATTGTCTCGCCGGCCTCGATCTTCCCTCCAGGAAGACCCCAGCGACCAGCGTCGGGTGGATTGGCACGTCGAACGAGCAGGACCTCTTGTTTCCTTAGGACGACACCAATCACGGCTGGAACGGGCTGTACGGACGACGTGACGTTCATTTGCAAGGACGAAGGAGAAGGGCCCGTCTGTTAAGGCCCTTGCAGGGCAACGTAACCATGGCACACGGCGCAATAGGGCTATTGCACTGTTCCGGTCCGCCACTCAATCGCACGGATGACCGCCGCCATGTCCAATGACCCATGCCCCAAGGCCACGGTTTCACCATAAAGTGCGTGGCAGACGTCAAGCAAAGGCGAGGCGAGACCTGCGCTTCTCGCAGACTCCGCTACCAGCCGGCTGTTTTTCAGCACGTCGGTGATGGCGGCTTGCACAGTAAAGTCCTGCGTCGTGAGTTTATCCAGCTTCACGCGCGAAATATCGCTGGCCATCTGGCCGTTGTTCAGTACGCTGGTAAATTGCGCGAGGTCCATGCCGTGGCGCTGGGCGAAGTGAGTGGCTTCCGCCAGGCCGGTGACCATCGTGATGAGGTACAGATTGACAGCGAGCTTCATCGTCAGCGCGGAAGGGACTGCGCCGCAGATAATGCTCTCGCGACACAGAGGTTTGACGATGTTGCGCACCTCCTGCACGTCCTCAGGCGCACCGGCCAGCATGACGACGAGTTGACCTGCTTCCGCGGGCTTGCGCGAACCAGACACAGGGGCTTCAACGTAATGGCCAGCGGCGGATTCGATCTCAGTTGCGAGCGCTCGTGAATGGCTGGGCGAGGTCGTTCCCATATTGACGATCACATGTTCGCGCACGCGAACGGAAAAATCGGCGGTATGGCGGCCAAGCACGGTATCGATTGCGTCGTCATCGGCCAGCATGAGAATGACAACGCGGCATTGTGCGAATACGTCGACAACTTTCTCGACCGTACATGCGCCGGCTGCACCCAACTCGGCGTATCTATCCTTGGAGCGGCTCCAGACCGCGACAGGCGCACCGCTGCGGGCGAGGTTGAGCGCCATCGGGGTCCCCATGACCCCGAGCCCGATGAATCCGATTTGTTCTTGCATATTGCACCTTGCGGGTGAATAGACAGTCCTTTATATCCATACCGCAGCAGAGTGTCTTGAACGATTGTGCAGAAGTCCTGCCGGCGCCTCGTGCGAGCAGATACTGTGGTTTGTGCCTTTACAAGCGGCGAGTGTGCTGCGCCTGCGCCGCGGCTTCCACGCGCAAGCCAGCGGCCCACCATCCGGGAAACCCGTCGCTCACGCGGTCCGCGCTAAATCCCTTGGCACGCAGCAACGCGACAGCCTGGATAGAGAGCACGCAGTAGCGGCCGCCACAGTAGGCGAGAATGTTCTGATTCCGCGGCAGTTCGCCCAGATGGCGCTCTAGCTCTTCTGTCGGGATATTGATAGCACCGGGAATGTGCCCCGTTGCATAGTCTTCTGCCGAACGGACATCCAGTAGCAGAGCGCCGTCTTTTAGTCTGTCGATCAGTTCCTCGATTGACACGCCATCGAGGTGTTCCGGGTGATGAACGCTGTCCGCGATCACGCGTCGCATTTCGGTGCGCTGATGGGCAACGTAGTCGTGCAGTGCAGCGACCACATTGGCCACCGGTCCACTGCCGATGCGGTACATCACGTGCTTGCCGTCGCGTCGGGACTGGACGAACCCAGCCCGCTTCAGTTGCAGCAAGTGCTGCGATGCGTTGGTGATCGACAGTCCCGAAAGTTCGGCCAGCCGCTCCACTGAGCTCTCCCGCTGGAAGATGGCCTCCAGAAGCGCTAAGCGATGAGGATGCCCAAGGGTCTTGGCGACATCCGCTAGATCATCTAAAGGTTCGGTGGGGCGCGCGATTGTTTTCATGACGGCAAAACAGGATCTCGTTGACAGCAAGATATCATCGATCTAACATTCCATCAATAGTTGGAATGATGTTTGTTTCTTGTGCAGAGGACGAAAAATGAGGTCAACGGAAACGCGGCAACAAACTTCATGGGGCGAGCTGCTTCAAGGACGCAACGGACTCCGCTCCATCGCGCTCGCCGGTGGCGTCGCGCTGCATGCGGTGAACATCTATGTGGTCACGACGATCTTGCCAACCATCATCGACGAGATCGGTGGCCTCGGGTACTACGCGTGGAATACCACCTTGTTCGTTGTGGCGTCGATCGTGGGATCGGTGCTGTCAGCAAGGCTGATCGACACGATGGGGCCGCGCCTGGCCTATCTGCTCGCACTCGCCGGCTTTTCGCTGGGGGTGGTCGTGTGTGCGACAGCTGCGTCGATGCCCATTTTGTTGTTAGGCCGGACGGTGCAGGGGTTGGGCGGTGGCGTGCTGTTCGCGCTCAGCTATGCGCTAATCCGAGTGGTGTTCGATCCGCGTCTTTGGCCCAGGGCGATGGCGCTCGTTTCGGGTATGTGGGGCGTGGCTACGCTTTGCGGCCCAGCCGTCGGCGGGGTGTTTGCCCAAACAGGGCATTGGCGATGGGCGTTCTGGTCACTGCTGCCCGTTGCTCTGTTGTTGGCGTTGATCGTCCTTGTGCAATTTGGCGGACGTACTGTTGGCTCGGCGGCAAGCACTCGCGTGCCGTTGCGCTCAATGGTGCTGTTGGTACTCGCGGTCTTGACGATTTCCATTGGCAGCTTGTCACGGCAGCTCGCGTGGAATGTCATCGGCATCCTCATCGGCGTAGTCATCACTGTCGTCATCGCACGCATCGATATGCGAGCCGACACGAAGTTGCTGCCATCCGGCGCCTGGTCGCTTTCAACGCAACTCGGCGTGATCTACGCAATGATGGGGCTGCTGGTGGCTGGGATGACGACCGAGATTTTCGTGCCGTACTTCTTGCAGGTGATCCACGGGATGACGCCGCTTGCGGCTGGCTATATGACGGCGATAATGGCGGGAGGGTGGACCCTCGCTTCGTTGTACAGCGCGGGGCGTGGCGAAGCTGGGCTGACGTACCGATTCATTAGGATCAGCCCGCTCATCGTGCTGATGGCGTTACTCGTTTTGGCGGTCGCAATGCCCATCACTGCATGGGGTGGCGCTCTGGTGGGTAGTGCGGTGTATTGCTTCGTTCTTGCAGCGGTCGGATTCGGTATCGGTTTGAGCTGGCCACATCTCCTGACACGAGTGTTTTCCGCGGCTGTTTCAGGAGAAGAAACGCTCGCGTCTTCGTCCATTACGACCGTACAACTCTATGCAACGGCGCTCGCCGCCGCACTGGCCGGTGTGGCAGCCAATGCTGGTGGACTGACCGATCCTGGTGGCGTCGAAGGGGCGCGATCTGCAGCGCTGACGCTGTTCGCATCGTTTGCCGTTGCCCCGCTACTCGCGGCGTTGCTGTCTGCACGCGTGCGACGCTGAAGTATTTGGAAATCATCTGTGGAGTCACGCGGTGTGGTGTAGCCCTCGTACGCGTCGATGTACTGACTCTTTCCTATCAGGGCTGCATTGTGCCTGCACGAAGCCGATGATGCTCGGTGTTTGCGTCGCGACCTGATGGAAAGTGGCTTGAGGAACATCGGTTTGCCGTTGCGCTTTACATCGATCGTGAAGGCTGCAAGGCTGGTCGTCAGGAAGGAAGACATATGGAACTTCGCCACCTTCGCTGTTTCCTGGCCGTTGCTGAAGAACTCCATTTCGCCCGGGCTGCGGAGCGATTGCATATCGAGCAATCTCCGCTATCACGCGCGATAAAGGAATTGGAAGAAGATCTTGGTGCCCAGCTTTTTATGCGCACCACGCGCAGCACCCGCCTGACCCGAGCGGGTAGGCTATTCTTGGAGCACGTGCCGCGTGTCTTCACTGCGTTGCAGCAAGCGCGAGACAGTGTGAAGGCGGCCGCCAATGGCTTTCACAGCCAGTTGCGGGTCGCGCTTTCGGATGGCATCCCGCCGTCGCGTTTCTCCACCTTCCTGGCGCTGTGTCGTCAGGAAGAACCGGAGATCGAGATACGCCTATCGGAGGTTCCACTGACACAGCAGATCAAAGGGCTGCATGACGACCTGTACGACGTAGGGTTTGCACGCTCGGATGAGGTCGACGACGGCATCATCGCTGAAGCAGTTTGGAGCGATCCCTTGATGATCGCTGTGCCTGCTCGTCATCCTTTGCTGACGTACAAGAGAATCCCATTGGAGGAGGTGCTCCGCTATCCGCTGGTACTCGGAGATCCCCATGCGTGCGAAGGCTACTCTCGGCAGATTGAACGAGTGCTGCGGCGAGTCGACCGAGAACCGTTGATTGCGGAGCGGGTGGCATCCGTTGACTTGATGATGGCACTGGTGGCAGCAGGCTTTGCTTTGGGTTTGGCTGGTGCCTCGCAGATCGTCAACAGCCGCGAACCGGGTGTGGTTGCTCGGCCACTGGCAGGCCAAAAGCTCATGCTTACCACGTACATTCTACGTCTGGATAACGAACCTTCGGAGACGTTGGCACGTTTTATCGAACGGACAGGCACCCTCGAAGCATCTGCCGAGAAGAAGTCGTCCATACTATCCGACCTCGACGCTTCAGAGGCGATCGAGACATGAACAAATTCGTGCTGCTTTTGCTTGCTGCGGTATTGACGCGCCTGCGGCACGTCCGAACCCATCGAGACCGTGGAAACGCTTGCTGCTCATCCCAAACGGTGGCTACGGTCTTGAAAGCAAGCTAAGCGAGAGACGAGGCGGCTATCTATTGCGGAACTCCGCCTCCCTTACACGTCATGTGTTGAAATAGCATGCACATTATCGATATCCGAGAGAAATCCATTCCGGTTTCCCGATATGAAGATCCGTCCATCCCGTCCGGTGGACTGACGACTAGCCTTGTAGCCATCACGACCGATGTTATGCGCAACGGCAAACCGGTGGTCGGCTACGGCTATGCGTCGGTCGGTCGCTTCGCACAGGGTGGGCTGATCCGTGAACGCTTTGCAATGCGCCTGCTGACGTCGCCAAGCGGCAGTTTGGCCGACGAAAAGGGCACCAACCTCGACCCGTTTCGCGCTTGGCATACGATGATGGCTGGCGAAAAACCGGGCGGCCATGGTGAGCGCTGCGTGGCTGTCGGTACGCTCGACATGGCTATTTGGGATGCTGCCGCGAAGATCGCCGGTCTGCCGCTATACGCTTTCCTCGCGCAGCGGTTGGGCGCCACCGCGCAGGCATGTGTGCGGGTGTATGCGGGCGGCGGGTATCGCTATCCGCAGGACGATCTTGCACGTTTGTCCGACGAGATGCGCCGTTGCATTGATCTCGGTTTTACGCACGCCAAGATTAAGGTAGGCGGAACCGGGCTCGACGCAGATTGTCGGCGCATCGAGGCCGCGGCTGCGCGGTTGCCCGGCGCGGATCACCTCGCTGTGGATGCGATGAATCTGTACGACCAAGATACCGCATTGCAGGCCGCTGCCGCGCTGGCGCGATATGGGCTTTGGTGGCTCGAGGATATTTGCGACCCGTTGGATTTCGCTACACACGCACGGGTGGCCAAGGCGTACAGGCCGCCCATCGCAGCGGGCGAGGCACTCTTCTCGCAAGCAGAGGCGCGCCTGCTTGCCCAATACGGTGGTTTGCGCAGCGCGCGTGATGTGCTGGTCTTCGATCCGGTGCACTGTTATGGAGTGCTAGGTTACCTACGCATTATCGAAACCATGACCGCCGATGGCTGGCCGCAACACGCGTTCTGGCCGCATGGTGGGCATCTCTTCGCGTTGCATCTGGTGGCAGCGCTTGACCTGGGTGGCGCGGAGATCAGCCCGTTCGCGTTTGCACCGTTTCGCGGACTGCCGGATGGCTCGTGTATCGAGGCGGGCCGTGCCGCGTTGCCTCAGATGCCCGGCATCGGTTTCGAGGCCCATACCGAAGCGTGGAAGATGTTTCAGCAAGCATTTGTGTGAGTGATCAGGCCACCCGCCGAAGGAGCAGTCGACGTTCTCATTGTTCCGATTCGCACAAAACTTTGTCTTCCTAACTCGATACGCCGCACTGCGCCGCAGCTTGCGGCGTCTTTACTTCCCTTGTCCCTGCACGAAATCTTGCTTTTTCCTCGATATTCCTTCCGATAACGGTCTTTGACCGCCTCTTGGCCTGACGCCAATCCTTGCGACTGCGGCACACCTTTGTGTCGCGTGTCGCACAGGGGAAAGCGGAGGCCGGGATGCAAGGTCAAGGCGTGCTGTTCGGACAGATTGCCGTCGTTTTCGGCATCGTGTTCACCGGAGTGTGGTCCGCCACGCAATGGACGGCCGCCGCCTTGGACTACCAACTACGCCTTGGCTCGCCTTGGTTCGACTTCTTCGGCACGCCGGTCTATCACCCTTGGCGGTTGTTCGAGTGGTGGTTCTTCTACGACGCCTATGCACCGCGCGTATTCGACATGGGCGGCGCCATCGCAGGCGGCAGCGGCCTGGTCGCAGTGCTGGTCGCTATCGTCATGTCGGTGTGGCGGTCGCGGCAATCGCGCCTCGTCACCACCTATGGTTCTGCCCGCTGGGCCGAGGTCGCCGACATTCACAAGGCCGGCCTCGACAAGCCCGCCGGCGTTTTCCTCGGTCTGCATCGCGGCCAATACTTGCGCCATGAAGGCCCGGAACACGTCCTGACTTTTGCGCCGACGCGCTCCGGCAAAGGCGTCGGCCTCGTCGTGCCGACGCTGTTGAGCTGGCCTGCGTCCGCCGTCATCCACGACATTAAGGGCGAGAACTGGCAGATCACGGCCGGCTGGCGTTCGCGCTTCTCGCATTGCCTGCTGTTCAATCCGACCGATCCGAAATCGGCCGCGTACAACCCGCTACTGGAGGTTCGACGCGGTGCGCATGAAGTGCGCGACGTGCAGAACATCGCGGACATCTTGGTTGATCCCGAAGGGGCGCTTGAACGCCGCAATCATTGGGAGAAGACGAGTCACGCGCTGCTGGTTGGCGCCATTCTGCATGTGCTCTACGCGGGTGCGGACAAGACGCTGCGCGGCGTCGCCAACTTCCTCTCGGATCCGGCTTGCCCGTTTGAGGTGACGCTGCACCGGATGATGATGACGCGCCACCTAGGCGACGCGCCGCATCCTGTCGTCGCGTCCGCTGCGCGCGAAGTGCTCAACAAGTCGGACAACGAGCGGTCTGGCGTGTTGTCCACGGCCATGTCGTTCCTTGGCCTGTACCGCGATCCCACGGTGGCCGAAGTCACCTCGCGCTGCGACTGGCGTATCGCCGACCTGATCGCATTCGAGCATCCAGTCTCGCTTTATCTCGTCGTGCCGCCATCGGACATCAGCCGCACGAAACCGCTGGTGCGCCTGATCCTCAATCAGATCGGGCGGCGGCTCACCGAATCAATCGATGGTAGCGACGGCATCGCGCGCCGTCACAAGCTGCTGCTGATGCTCGACGAGTTTCCGGCACTCGGCCGGCTCGACTTCTTCGAGACGGCGCTGGCGTTCATGGCCGGCTACGGCATCCGCAGCTTCCTCATCGCGCAGTCGCTCAATCAGATCGACAAAGCCTACGGCCAAAACCATTCCATTCTCGACAATTGCCATGTGCGTGTGACGTTCGCCACCAACGATGAACGTACCGCCAAGCGCATTTCCGAAACGCTCGGCACCGCAACCGAGCTGCGCGCGCAGCGCAACTACGCCGGGCACCGGCTCGCGCCTTGGCTTGGGCACCTGATGGTGTCTCGCCAGGAAACGGCACGCCCTCTGCTGACGCCGGGCGAAGTGATGCAGCTCCCGCCCGACGACGAAGTGGTGATGGTGTCCAGCGTCGCGCCGATCAAGGCGAAGAAGCTCCGCTACTACACCGACGCCAATTTCAAGCGGCGTGTGCTGCCGCCGCCTGCGCTCGCGGCTGGCCGCTACGCCGATGCGCCACCACTGCGGCCCGATGACTGGGGCGGACTCGCAATCCCCGCTGTTCCCGCATCGCCTGTCACTGACATTGCCGGCGATGCCGTTACTGCTGACGACGGCGGCCCGCGCCGGCAGCCGGAGCTATCCGAGGTGTCCGAATACATCCCCGAACTGCAGACCGCCGACAACGACCTGGCGTTGCTCGATGACGACGACCTGCCGTTGCTGCTTCCCCGTCAGCTAGATCCGGCCATGCAACGCACGGCCCGGCTGGCGTCCCTCGACCAACACGACGGGATCGAGCTATGAGCCAGTACCGCCTCAACCTGTTTATTCCGCACGAACACGCCAAGCGCCTCGACGAGTTGGCCGCCAAGAAAGGCGTGTCCAAGTCGTCCATCGTCGCGGCGGCGCTTGCGTCCTGGCTATCGCCTGATGCAGGCGACCAGCGCGAGGCAGCCATCGCCAAGCGCCTTGATCGGCTGTCGCGCCAGTTCGAGCGGCTGGAGCGGGACCAGAACATCGAGATTGAGACACTGGCGCTGTTCGTCCGCTACTACCTGACGGTCAGCACGCCAGTTCCAGAAGCCCACCAGGAAGCGGCTCGCGCACAGGGCAAGGCGCGTTTTGAGCAGTTCGTTGAACAGCTTGGGCGTCATTTGATGCGCGGGCGCAGCCTGGTGCGTGAAGTGGTGGAAGAACTAAACCCCGACGCCGCACGGCTGGACGATGCGGCGACACAGGCCGAAGCGCAGGAGCGTGCGTCATGAGCGCCCGCATTTCGACCGATGGGCAGTCCTTCGCCTCCACGTCGCTCGACCGTCGCATCCGCATGTTGCGCACGGCGATGGGCCCGCTGATCGCCGCCGCGCTGGAAGACCCGGATGTGGTCGAAATCATGCTCAACCCCGATCGCACGCTATGGGTCGATCGCCTGTCGTCGGGCCGCGCACCGATGGGGGCGGAGCTGTCCGAGGAAGACGGCGAACGCATCATCCGCCTTGTCGCCGCCCACGTCGGCGCGGAAGTGCATCGCGGCCAGCCGCTGTTGACCGCTGAGCTGCCGGAAACCGGCGAACGCTTCGAGGGCATCCTGCCGCCTGCTGCGCCTGGGCCGGCCTTTGCGCTGCGCAAACGCGCCGTCGGCGTCATTCCGCTGGATCGCTACGTCACCGATGGAATGATGACCGTCGAGCAGGCCGCGTTCCTGCGCGGCGCAGTGCGCGAACGGCAGAACATCCTCATCGCCGGCGGCACTAGCACCGGCAAGACCACGCTCGCCAATGCCTTGCTCGCGGAAATCGCCGCCACCGGCGACCGCGTGCTGGTGCTCGAAGACACCATCGAACTGCAATGCGCGGCGCGCGACCACGTACCTCTGCGCACGCGCGCCGGCGTCGTGTCGATGACCGAACTGGTGCGCGCCACGATGCGCCTGCGCCCCGACCGCGTGATCGTTGGTGAGGTGCGCGGCGGCGAGGCGCTGGATCTCATCAAGGTGTGGGGCACCGGCCATCCGGGCGGCATCGCCACGATCCACGCCGGTTCCGTGCTCGGCGCGCTGCTGCGTCTCGAACAACTGATTCTCGAAGTCGCCGTGAACCCGCCGCGTGCGCTCGTCGCCGAGGCGGTCAACGTCGTCATTCACATCGCCGGCCGCGGCCGGCGCCGCCGCATCGAGACCATCGCCCGCGTCCTTGGCTTCGACGGCATGGGCTATCGCCTCGCGGATGCACTGAAGCCATTGCTTCCAGAGCTACCGCTTTCTTCCCCGTCCCCCAACCACCCTGGAGAACTGCCATGACGCAGATGCACACCCATGCTTTCCGTATTTCCGTAATTCCGGCTCTCGCCTTTGCACGCCTGCGCCGTCTGGCCGAGCCTGTGCATCACGGCCTGCTGCTGGCCGCCGCCATGCTGATGACGGTTGGCACGGCGAAGGCCGCGGGTTCCTCGATGCCTTGGGAGGGTCCGCTCGAATCCATCCTCGAATCCATACAGGGGCCGGTCGCGCGCATCGTCGCCGTCATCATCATCATCGCCACCGGCCTCGCGCTGGCCTTCGGCGACACGAGTGGCGGCTTTCGCAAGCTGATCCAGATCGTGTTCGGCCTGTCCATTGCGTTCGCGGCTTCGAGCTTCTTCCTGTCGTTCTTCAGCTTCTCCGGCGGGGCCGTCGTATGAGCACGGCCAACGACCTGCCGGGCTTCGAGGTGCCGCTGCATCGTTCGCTAACCGAACCGATCCTGATGGGGGGCGCACCGCGCACCGTGGCGATCGCCAACGGCACGCTGGCCGCTGCCGTGGGGCTGGGCCTGCAAATGTGGATTCCGGGGCTGGTGTTCTGGATCGTCGGCCATTCGCTCGCCGTGTGGGGCGCGCGGGTCGATGCGCAGTTCATGCAGGTGTTCGCACGCCACCTCAAGCACAAGCCGCTGCTGGACGTGTGAGGAGGGCGCCGCGATGCTCAACCTTGCCGAATACCGCCAACGTCCGGCCTTGCTTGCCGACTGGCTCCCGTGGGCCGGTCTGGTCGCGTCCGGCGTCGTGCTCAACAAGGACGGTAGTTTCCAGCGCACGGCCCGGTTTCGTGGCCCCGATCTGGACAGCGCGACGCAAGGCGAGCTGATCGCCACGGCGGCTCGCCAGAACAACGCGCTGCGCCGCTGCGGTTCCGGCTGGGCCTTCTACATCGAAGCCGAGCGCCGGCCAGCGGCGGACTACCCACACTCCGACTTTCCCGAACCACTGTCATGGCTAATCGATGAAGAACGCCGCGCCGCGTTTGAGGAATCCGGCAGTCATTTCGAGAGCGTCTATCACCTGACGCTGCAATACCTGCCGCCGGAGGAATCGCGCGCACGCGCCGCCGGCCTACTGTACGAGAACCGGTCGACCGAGGGCGTGGATTGGCGCGAACGTCTGACGGCGTTCATTGCGGAGACGGATCGCCTCTACGACCTGCTCAACGGCGTGATGCCGGAAATCGCATGGCTCGATGACGGCGAGGTGCTGACCTACCTGCACGGCACCATCTCGACGCGACGCTATCGCGTCGGTGTGCCCGAAGTGCCGTTCCACCTCGACGCGCTGTTGGCCGACGCGCCGCTGATCGGCGGGCTGGCGCCGATGCTCGGCGATCACCATGTGCGCGTCGTGACCGTGCGTGGCTTCCCGACCTCAACCTGGCCAGGGATTCTGGATGACCTCAACCGGCTCGGTTTCGCCTACCGCTGGAGCACGCGCTTCCTCTGCATGGATAAGTCTGAGGCCGAGAAGGAACTCGGCCGCCTGCGCCGGCAGTGGTTCGCCAAGCGCAAGAATGTCATAGCCTTACTGCGCGAAACCATTTTCCAACAGGAATCGCCGCTGGTCGATACCGATGCCAGCAACAAGTCCGCCGATGCGGACGCTGCGATGCAGGAGTTGGGCAGCGATCAAGTCGCCTACGGCTACATCACCGCGACCGTGACCGTGCTCGACACGGACGCCAACGCCGCCGACGAGAAGCTGCGCATGGTGGAGCGCGTGATTCAGGGGCGGGGCCACGTCACCATCCCCGAAACGCTCAACGCTGTGGAGGCGTGGCTGTCGTCGGTGCCGGGCAATGCCTACGCCAACGTGCGCCAGCCCATCGTCTCGACGCTGAACCTGGCGCATCTGATGCCGGAATCGGCGGTATGGGCCGGGCCGGAGAAGAACGATCACCTCGACGGCCCGCCGCTGGTCGTCACCCGCACCGAGGGCTCGACGCCGTTCCGGCTGGTGACGCACATCGGCGACGTGGGCCACACGCTGGTCGCCGGCCCGACCGGCATGGGCAAGTCCGTCTTGCTGGCGCTACTGGTCTTGCAGTTCCGCCGCTATCGCGGCGCGCGGATCTTCGCCTTCGACATGGGGCGCTCGATGCGCGCCACCATCCTCGGCCTCGGCGGCGAGCACTACGACCTCGGCGCCGATGGCGGCATCGCGTTCCAACCGCTCGCACGCATCGACCAGGAGGGCTACCGCACTTGGGCCGCCGAGTGGATCGAGGGTCGGCTACGCCACGAAGGCGTTGCCATCGGTCCCGACGAGAAGGTGGCGATCTGGTCGGCGCTCGGCAGCCTCGCCGGCGCACCGATGGAACAGCGCACGCTCACCGGCTTCTCGGTGCTGCTCCAATCCAATGCGCTGCGGCAGGCGCTCGCGCCTTATGTGCTCGGCGGCGCGCACGGCAAGTTGCTGGACGCCGACCGCGACAGGCTGGGGCTGGCCGACGTGCAGGGCTTCGAGATGGAGGAGCTGATGCACAGCAAGGTCGCCGTCATGGCCGTGCTGCATTACCTCTTTGTGCGTTTCGATGAACGGTTCGACGGTGCGCCGACGCTGCTGATCCTCGATGAAGCCTGGTTGTTCCTCGACGACCCTGTATTTGCCGCGCGCATCCGGCAATGGCTCAAGACGCTGCGCAAGAAGAACGTCAGCGTGATTTTCGCCACGCAATCGCTCGCGGACATCAAGGATTCGAGCATTGCGCCGGCCATCATCGAAAGCTGCGCGAGCCGCATCTTCCTGCCGAACCCGCAAGCGACCGAACCGCAGATTCGCACGATCTACGAAGGCTTTGGCCTCAACAGCCGGCAAATCGAGATCGTCGCCACTGCGCAACCCAAGAGGGACTACTACTTCCAGTCCCGCCTCGGCAATCGCCTGTTCGACCTCGACCTGGGGCCAGTCGCGCTCGCGTTCGCGGGCGCATCCACACCTCAAGACCAACGCGACATCGACCGCGTGCTGACGCAGGCCGGCGTACCCGGCTTCGCCGGCGCGTGGCTGCGCCATAGCGGCCTCGATTGGGCCGCCGACCTGCTGCCGTCCGCACCGGCGGCTTCTTTCCTTGCTTCCCAACCGCTGGAGGTTTCGCCATGAAAACCAGTGTTCTTTCTGCGGCGCTTGCTGCCGTGCTCTCCGGTTCGTTGATGCTCGCGCAGCCGGCGGTGGCCATCACGGTCATCGACCCGACCAATCTCGTGCAAAACACGCTGACGGCGGTTCGCACGATGGAAATGATCGAGAACCAGATCAACCAGCTCCAGAACGAAGCGCAGATGCTCGTCAACCAGGGGCGCAATCTGGCGAGCCTGCCGTTCAACGTGGTCAACCGGCTGCGCTCGACGCTCGCCACCACCGAAAGGCTGATCGCTCAGGCCCAGGGGCTGGCGTTCGAGGTTCAAGGCATGAACTCCGAGTTTGCACGCCTGTACCCGGAGCAGTACGCCGCGACCGTCAGCGGCAACCAGATGTACCACGATGCGCAGCAGCGTTGGCGCAACTCGCTCAGCGGCCTGCAGACCGCGATGCAGATGCAGGCCCAGGTTTCGCAGAACCTGACCGAAGACGAAGGCGCCTTGACCGACCTCGTGAGCCAGAGCCAGTCCGCGACCGGCGCACTGCAAGCGATGCAGGCGACCAATCAGCTTCTGGCCTTGCAGGCGAAGCAGTCCATCCAGTCACAACAGCTCCAGCTCGCGCAGGGGCGGGCGACGGCGCTGGAACTGGCACGTCAAGCTGCCGCGGTAGAACGTGGCCGCGAGGTGACGCGGCGCTTCCTGGGCGCCGGCACAGCGTACACGCCGCAGCCCGTGACCTTCTACGGCAATTGACGGACACGGCCATGAACCGCGCGCCCGTCCTGTTTGCCTTCGCGTGCCTGCTGGCCGGCTGCGACCGGCCGCGGGCGTTGTCGGTCGATGCACTCGCCGCCGACCCGACGCGGCTGCACGCGCTCGTCGCGCAGTGCCGCCGTGGCGAACAGGACGGCGCGGTTTGCGCGCGGGTCGCGCAAGCCGACCTGCGCCGTTTCCTCTCCGGGCATACCCGGCCTGACGAATACCAGACGCTCACCGACCTGCCGCCGATTCCGGCGAGTTTCGACGGCCCTGATGTGCCGAAGGAGGGGCGGCCATGAACGACGTCTCGATCATCGACCATTTCCTCAACGTCTTTTCCACCTACATCGACTCTGGCTTCGGATTGCTGCGCGGCGAAGTCGCGTTTCTGACGGCGACGCTGGTGACGATCGACATGACGCTCGCCGGCCTGTATTGGGCACTCGGCCACGCCACAGGCCAGGGCGAAGACGTGATGGCGAAGCTCATCCGCAAGGTGCTCTATATCGGCGCCTTCGCCTACATCATCGGCAACTTCAACATGCTGGCAAGCATCGTGTTCCGCTCGTTCGCTGGCCTAGGCCTGACTGCCGCCGGCTCGACCTTGCGCATGGAGACGTTCCTGCAACCGGGGCATCTCGCCAAGACCGGCATCGACGCCGCCGCGCCGATCCTCGACCAGGTCAGCGAGATGACCGGCTTCCCCGAGGTGTTCATCAACCTCACGCCCATCGTCGTCATGTTCCTCGCGTGGTTGGTGGTCATCCTCTGCTTCTTCGTACTGGCGGTGCAGCTATTCATCACGCTGATCGAGTTCAAGCTGACCACGCTCGCCGGCTTCGTGCTGGTGCCGTTTGCGCTCTGGAACAAGACCGCGTTTCTCGCCGAAAAGGTGCTCGGCAACGTGGTGTCGTCGGGCATCAAGGTGCTGGTGTTGGCCGTCATCGTCGGCATCGGCACGGGTTTGTTCTCCGAGTTCCAGGCCACGCCCAACGAACCATCCATCGACCACGCGCTGGTCGTGATGCTGGCCTCGCTTGCGATGCTCGCGCTCGGCATCTTTGGACCAGGCATCGCCACGGGCCTCGTGTCCGGCGCGCCGCAGCTCGGCGCGGGTGCGATGGCCGGCGCTGCGGTGGGCGCAGCCGGCACCGCCGTCGCCATCGGTGCGGCCGCCACTGGCGTCGGTGGTGCGGTGGCCGCTGGTGCACGCATGGCACCTGCCGTTGCCAGTGCGATCGGCAGCGGCGCACGTGCCACCGCTTCAACCGCCGGCAGCGCACGGTCGGCGTTCCAGACCGGTTCCGCTGCCGCAGGCGGTGGCTTCAAGGGTGCTGCTGCAGGTATGGGCAATGTCGCAAGGGTTGGCGCACAGGCCGCCGGGCAGAAAGTCGCCGCCGGGGCACGCGCGTTCGGCGAACGGGTTGCCGGTGCATTCCGTGGCGAAGGTGGCTCGGCTGCTGGCGCATCTGCCGGAGCGAGCGCATCCGAAGCCGGCTCGTCCCCTCCGACGCCCGATCAAGAGCAACCCGCCTGGGCAAAGCGCCTGCATCGCCGCCAACAGATTGCTCACGCCGCGACCACCGCCGCGCACGCGCTGCGCAGCGGGGACGGCGGCGGCTCGGCGCAAGGCCCAAGTCTGGGCAATTCCGATTCTTGAGGAGAACTAGCCATGCGATTCAAGCGACCGCAGGTGCGCTATGCCGATACGCCGCAGCCTGCCACCCCGTATCAAGCCGCCGCGCAGGTGTGGGACGAGCGCATCGGCTCGGCACGCGTACAGGCGAAGAACTGGCGGCTGATGGCCTTCGGCTGCCTCGTGCTCGCGCTGCTGATGGCCGGCGGCTTGGTCTGGCGTTCGGCGCAATCCATCGTCACGCCCTTCGTGGTGGAGGTGGACAAGACCGGTCAGGTACGTGCGGTCGGCGAAGCCGCCACGCCGTATCGCCCGGCGGATGCACAAATCGCCTACCACCTCGCGCACTTCATCTCGCTGGTTCGCTCGCTGTCCATCGACCCGATCGTCGTGCGGCAGAACTGGCTCGACGCCTACGACTACACCACCGACCGCGGCGCGGCCGTGCTCAACGACTACGCCAGCAGGAACGACCCATTCGCCCGCGTCGGTAAGGAATCAGTGACGGTGCAGATTACCAGCGTCACGCGCGCCAGCGATTCGTCGTTCAACGTGCGCTGGACGGAGCAGCGGTTCGTCAACGGCGCGCCCACTGGTACTGAACGCTGGAATGCCGTGCTTTCCATCGTCCTGCAAACCCCGCACACCGAGCAGCGGCTGCGCAAGAACCCGCTGGGTATCTACGTCAATGGTCTGTCGTGGAGCCGCGAGCTGGATGCGTCCGAAGGAGCCAAGCCATGAATGCACTTTTCCGTAAATCCGCCTTGCCGCTGACCCTGCTTGCCCTGTCGGGCTGCGCCTCGCAGGGCAAGCCACCGCCGCACATTTTGCTCGACGAGCCGGTGCAGGCGCAGCGGCAGTCCGAACCGCCCAAGCCGGTCGAAGTGGTGGAAGTGCCGAAGGTGCTGCCGATGCCGGCGCAGATGAAGCCGCTGCCATCGGGCGACGACGCCAAGCCCACGCCGGAACCGGCGAACGAAACCATGCGCGTCTCGCGCGCCAACGCCGAGGCGCGCATGGCGCCCACACGCGAGGGCTACGTCAATGCGATCCAGGTCTGGCCCTTCACCGATGGCGCGCTGTATCAGGTCTATGCCGCGCCGGGGCGCGTGACCGTGATCTCGCTCCAGCCCGGAGAAGAACTGGTGACGGTTGCCGCTGGCGACACCGTGCGCTGGATCGTCGGCGACACGTCCAGCGGAACCGGCAACGATCTTCGCGTCAGCGTGTTGGTGAAGCCGATTCGCTCCAGCCTCAAGACGAACCTCGTCATCACGACCAGCCGGCGTACCTACCTGATCGAGCTGACCTCGACGGACAAGGCGTGGATGGCGTCGGTGTTGTGGGAGTACCCGAAAGACCAGATGCTGGCCTTGCAGCGTCAGGATCGGGCCGCGCAAGCCGCCGCGCCGATCGACGCCGGCTTGTCGCTGGAGAAGATCCGCTTCCGCTACGCGGTCAGCGGCAGCAATCCGCCGTGGAAGCCGCTGCGCGCCTTCGATGACGGCGAGAAGGTCTATATCCAGTTCCCGCTCGGCATCGCGCAAGGCGAGTTGCCGCCGCTGTTCGTCATCGGCGCACAGGGTGACGGTCAGCTCGTCAACTACCGTTTCCGTTCGCCGTACTACATCGTGGATCGGCTGTTCGGTGCGGCCGAACTGCGCCTCGGTGGCGACAAGGGCGACGTGGTGCGCATCGAGCGCACGGACGGCACACGGGGGAACTGACCATGAGCCAGGATGAAACCCCGGATGTGCCGATTCCCGATTCCGCGCCGAAGGTCGCGCCGGAGAACGTGACGCTGCGGGCGCAGCCGCGCCCGGTGACGCGCCTGAACCGCCGCACGCTGGCGCTGATGGCCGGTGGCCTTGGCGCTGCCGTGCTGGGCGCAACGATGTGGTCGTTGCAGCCGAAGCACTCGCGCAGCAGCAGCGACTCGACCGAGCTTTACAACGTGGATCGCGTGTCGAAATCGGAAGGACTCGACCGGCTTCCGGCCGACTATTCCAGATTGCCGCCCAAGGTGCCGGAGCTGGGGCCGCCGCTGCCGGGCGACCTCGGCCCGGCCATCGTCAGGTCGCAGCGGCCAGCAGTGGCCAGCTACACGCCGCCCGGTCAGGATGCCGCCGCAGCCGAGCGCGACGCGATACGTAAGGAGGCCGAAGCGGCGGCGGGTTCGTCGGTGTTCTTCCGTTCCAGCAACCAGCGCGCCGCTGCCGCGCCCACGCAGGTTGCCACTGCCGCCCCGGCGTCGGCGTCCAGTCTTGCGGGCTTCGACCCGCAAGCCGCCGGCCCGGCCTCGACGGCGGCGCAGCCTGCCGACCCGACCGCCGTGCAAAACCGGCAAGACCAGAAAGAGGCGTTCCAGAAAGCCGGAACCACAGAAACTCGTAATTCCGGCAACCTGCAAATGCCGACCTCGCCGTATCAGGTGATGGCCGGCACGGTGATCGCGGCGGCGCTGGTGACGGGCATCAAGTCGGACTTGCCGGGCGACGTGATCGGCACGGTGACGGAGCCGGTGTACGACACGGCGACCGGCCGCTATCTCCTCATCCCGCAGGGTTCGCGCATCTTCGGCAAATACAACAGCCAGGTCGCCTATGGGCAGAGCCGAGTTCAAGTCGTCTGGAACCGGATCATCCTGCCGGACACATCTTCGCTGACGCTCGACAACCTGGCCGGCACCGACCCGGCGGGCTATGCCGGCCTGGAGGATGGCGTCGATTGGCATTGGGATCGCATCTTTGCCGGTGCGGCCCTGACGACGCTGCTGGGCGTCGGCGCGGAGTTGGCCGCGCCGGAGAATCGGCAGAACGGCGATCGCGTCATCATCGCCGGGCGTGACAGCTTGCAGGACAGCGTGAACCAGGCCGGGCAGGAGATGACCCGGCGCAACCTCAACATCCAGTCCACCTTGACCGAGCGGCCGGGCCTTCCGGTGCGCATCATCGTCAACCGCGACCTGGTGCTGCGGCCGTACCAGCCGCTGTTCTTCAACAGAGGGACTTCACGATGAGCACGACCAAGAAGCTGCGGCTGGGGCCGCTACCCAAAACCGAAAGCATCAAGCTGACTTTCGCGTGCCCGGCCAGCCTCAAGGCCGACCTCGACCGCTACGCAGCGCTGCATGGGCAGACGTATGGCGAACCGGTCGACGCCATGATGCTGATCCCGCACATGCTGGAAGCGTTCATGGCGGGGGATCGTGGCTTTAGACGCCGCGGCAGTTAGACGCCGCCCCTTCAGCGGTCGGGATCGTTTCGGCCGTTTCTGAGAATCGCCAACGCTGCCTGTAGGTGTCGTTCTTCTGGCCCCAGGGCGGAGAGCGACGAGAACACTGCTGCTGTTTGATGCCAATAGATGGCGTGGCTGATGGCGGGGCGCAGTGCATCAAGTTCTTCGCTCGTCAGGGACGCAGCAAACGCACGTAGTCGGATCTCTGCTCTCTCGCGCCGGACGTGGCACTCACGACACAAAGCACGCAGGGCACTGAGTGGGTATTCCCAAGGCTCGAAGCTTTCTCGCATACTTGCGTAGTAGCAATGGTGGGCATCCAAAGGCTTCGTGGCTCCGCAGTCCTGACATTGATTTCCTGCCCGTTTTTTCACGGTTGCTGCCTTCTTGCGCCACCTTTCATCTTGCAGCTTGGATGCATAGGTGCCTGAAAGCCGTGAGTAGTCGTACCCTTCAATAGGGTAGAAGCCCATGTTCCAAGAGTGACCAAGCTCGTACCAGAATCCAAACGACTCAACCAGATCGTCGAACTCCGTGGTGTCGCCACCGTAGTTCAACATGGTATGCAGCGTGCTGCTGTCGAACACCAAAACTAAGAGCGAGTCATTCCCATAGGGTTCGTTTCGAACTCTCCAAGCCTCGATATCGACGAAGAATGCATCCCCCAGGATTTCCTCTTTAATCATCCATTCAGTAAGAGCGGCACGCATGCGCTCTAAGTTTCTGCTCATTGCAGTGAAATGCATCTTTTCCTCCGAAGGGCAGGGGCGCGGAGCTTATGAATAGGGGCAGCTAACGCCGTGACGTATTCGACAGGCCAGTCCACCGATGCAGCGCCGGTCGAAAGTGTCCTTGTGGATCAGCAGGAACCAGTGGCCGCCTAGGGCGTGTTCACACTAACGAAGGGCTTCGACGATCAGGGCAAAGTTGATAAAGGCGATGAACATCAGATCGAGT
>NZ_LOSU01000041.1:0-38052 GCF_001522185.1 Burkholderia sp. RF2-non_BP3
ACCTTGTTGCCGTCCGAGTCCCACAGGTAGACGCCGTCGGCCTTCACGATCACGCGGCTGCCCGCGCGGTTGAGCGCACCCATGTCGGAGAACGGGTGGATGTGGTGCGCGGCGTCGAGCGCGCGGTATTCGGCGGTCGAGCGCGCGGCGACGGCTTCGCTTCGTTCTGTCATGTTGCCTCCGCAGGTCGGTGCCGCACGCTCACACGTGCAGCAGGAGATGGCGGCGTTCCCACGAGCTGATCACGCGGAAAAACGCTTCGTATTCGGTTTCCTTCAGCGCCAGATACGCCTTCACGAACTTGTTGCCGAGAATGTCGGCGAGCGGCGCGCACGCGGCCATCAGCGAGATGCCCTCCTCGAGGTTGCGCGGCAGCTGGTACGGCAGGTCGTAGCCGTCGGACGCGATCGGTTCGGTCGGCGCGAGCTGCTGCGTGAGACCGAGATACCCGGCCGCGAGCGTCGCCGCGAATGCGAGGTACGGATTGCAGTCGACGCCCGGAATCCGGTTCTCGATGCGCCGCGCGACCGGCGTCGACTGCGGGATGCGAAAGCCGACGGTGCGGTTGTCGTAGCCCCACTGCACGTTGATCGGCGCGGCCATGAAGCGCGACAGCCGGCGGTACGAGTTGATGTACGGCGCGAAGATCGGCATCAATGCGGGCGTGTATTTCTGCAGCCCCGCGAGATAGCTGTGGAACATCGGCGAGACGACGCCGCCCTCGTCGGCGAACAGGTTATGGCCGGTGCGCGCATCGGCGAGGCTCTGGTGGATATGCATCGCGGAGCCCGGCTCGTTTTCCATCGGCTTGGCCATGAACGTCGCGTACATGTTGTGACGCAGCGCCGCCTCGCGCACCGTGCGCTTGAACAGGAACACCTGGTCGGCGAGCGACAGCGCGTCGCCGTGCACGAAGTTGATCTCCATCTGCGCGGCGCCGACCTCGTGGATCAGCGTCTCGATGTCGAGGCCCTGCATTTCGCAGTATTCGTAGATGTCCTCGAACAGCGGATCGAACTCGTTGACGGCCTCGATCGAATACGACTGACGCCCCGTCTCCGCGCGGCCCGTGCGCCCGACCGGCGGACGCAACGGCAGGTCCGGGTCGGCGTTCATGTCGACCAGATAGAACTCGAGTTCGGGCGCGACGACCGGCTTCCAGCCCTTCGCCTTGTACAGGTCGAGCACGCGGCGCAGCACGTAGCGCGGCGAAATCTCGACCGGCGAGCCGTCGAAATGCACGCAATCGTGAATCACCTGCGCGGTCGGATCGACGGCCCACGGAATCAGGCAGATCGTCGACGGATCGGGCACGCACACCATGTCGGGATCGGTCACGCCGGTCAGCGAGCCGTCTTCCGGATAGTCGCCGGTGACGGTCTGCACCATCACCGCCTGCGGCAGGCGCATCGATTCGCCGGACTCGAACTTGTTGCGCGGAATGATCTTGCCGCGCGCGATGCCGGCCATGTCGGGAATGATCGCCTCGACTTCGGTGATGCGGTGCTGACGCAGGAATTCGCTCAGTTCGGGTTGCATGATCGGCCTCGTTCAGTCGATGTCGGATGCGGCCGGCGACGGCAGGGTGCCGCCGGCCGCATGAATACGGTGTGTCATGCGCGCGCGGCACGCCGCGCCGAATGCCGCGAAGATGTCGCGCGACAGCGGCTGTTCCGCGAAGCGCCATTCGGGATGCCACTGCACGCCGAGCGCGAACGCACGCGCGCCGCGCACGCTGACGGCCTCGATCAGCCCGTCGGGCGCGCTCGCTTCGACCACGAGCCCCGCACCGAGCCGCGCGATGCCCTGGTCGTGCAGCGAATTGACCATCGCGTCATGCGCGCCGCGCGCGACCCGTTGCAGCAGGCCGCCCGGCGCGAGCTGCACGCGGTGCGCGGGGCCGTACTGCCGTTCGAGCGGATCGCCGTCGCGCTCGCGATGATCGTGGAAGCCCGCGCTCGCATGCAGCCGCTGATGCAGCGTGCCGCCATACGCGACGTTCAGCTCCTGCATGCCGCGGCAGATCGCGAGCACGGGCACGCCCGCGTCGATCGCCGCGCGGATCAGCGGCAGCGCGGTCGCATCGCGCGCGGGATCGTGCAGCGTGTCGGGCATGCTCGCCGGGCCGCCGTAGTGATGCGGCTCGACGTTCGAATAGCTGCCGGTCAGCAGCAGCCCGTCGATGGACGCGACAATCGCGTCGACCGGCTGGCGCGTGCCGAGCGCGGGCAGCACGACGGCGAGCGCGCCGGCACCGTCGACCAGCGCGACGAGATACTTCTCGCCGGCCGTGTGGTTCGGATGCGCGCCGCGCATCACGCGGTCGGCGGTGACGGCTACGAGCGGGCGCGGTCGCATGATCGCCTCCAGGATGAACGTGCGACGCGGGCATCCGCGCGGGGCGATGGCCACGCGCGGTCGCGCCGCACGCGCCCATGCGCGATCCTGCCGCGCGAACGGCGCGGCAATGGACGGTGCGACCCGATGCGAAAGCGGAAACGGACGCTAGGGCAACAATGAAGCGCTGCCGTCGCACTGCACCGCGCTGAACACGTGCGCGGTCACGAGGTTGAAGCGGCGCAGGCCGCGATGGGACACAGCGAAGAGACGAGGCTCGCGTATGAGGGCGGCGCGCGTGCCGCGATCAGCATGCCGGAACGGCCCGGCCTGAGGCGGCGCGCCCGCCGACGGACTTCGGGTCCGGCATATCGAAGGGCTGGCGGCTTTCACGATCGTACTCGACTGACTGGTGAAGACAGGACACGTGTCGCGATGAAGCGGAGGCGGCAATGCCGCGCGGCGACACGTCGGCAAGGTGTTTCGCAACGGATTCCGGCGCGGTGCGGCGCTGATCGACGCCGTCGCGGCCGGCGCGCGTGACGACTTCCTGACATTCAGCTTATATCACCTAAAAATTGCGTCAAATTTTCAGGTATCGATCCCGACATCGATCAGACGAAAAAAAACGGCATCGACCCGACCGGTCGATGCCCTTTTGTGCGCTGCGTCGGCGCGTGCAGTGCCCGCTGGCAGGCCATGGCGCGAGGCGGCACCGCGCCGCCGCACGCCACGCGCGCCGGCGGCTCAGCGATGCGCGAGCGCGGTTTCGACGAGCGTCTGCAGCAGCGGCACGATCCGCGCGGCACGCGCTTCGTCGTACGCGTACGGACGCGTCTCTTCCATATAGGTGATCTGCGACAGCTCGAGCTGCACGGCTTCGACGCCGGTGGCGGGCACGCCATAGTGACGCGTGATGTAGCCGCCCTTGAAACGCCCGTTCGCGACGGCCGTATAGCCGCCGTGCGCGCTCACGCATGCCGCCAGCGCCTCGGCGAGGCCGGGCGCGGCGCTCGCGCCGCTCGACGTGCCGAAGTTGAAGTCCGGCAGACGGCCTTCGAAGAAGCGCGGCACGTGCGAGCGGATCGAATGCGCTTCCCACACGAGCACGCGGCCGTGCTCGCGCTTCAGGCGCGCGATCTCGCCTTGCAGCGCGTCATGATACGGGCGCCAGTAGCGGTCGCGGCGGCGCATGATCTCGTCGTTGCCGGGCAGCGCGTTCGCCGGATACAGCGGCGCCTTGTCGAACGTGTCGACCGGCACGAGCCCGGTCGTGTCCTGCCCCGGGTACAGGTTCTCGTTGTCGGGCGGACGGTTCAGGTCGACGACGTAACGCGCGTGCGACGGCACGAGGATCGACGCACCAAGCGTCGCCGCGAACCCGTACAGCCGCTCGAGATGCCAGTCGCAATCGTCGACGAAGCGCGCATCGGGCGTCATCGTCGCGGCGATGTCGTCGGGAATGTGGGTGCCTGCGTGCGGAATCGAGATCAGCAGCGGCAGCGTGCCCTGCTTCAGCGTGAAAACAGCCGGTTGTTCAGTCATGTCGCATCACCGTAAGAGTCTGCCGGCGCGCGCACGCGGCGCGCCGGGTGCCGCGCGTTCAGCGCAGCAGTTGCGCCAGCGCGGCGCGGTAGTCGGCATACGCGACGGCTTCGTCGCGATGGCGGCGCCCGCTCACGACGCGTTCGCCGCCGGTGTAGACGTCGAGCACCGGCGTGTCGCCATGCTCGGCGAACACCGCGCCCGACAGCCATGCCGTGCTGTCGTGTTCGGCGATCGCCGGATGATCGGGATCGAGCACGAGCCAGTCGGCGCGGCAGCCTTCACGCAGCGCGCCGATGCGCCGCCCGCTGGCCTGCGCGCCGCCCGCGAGCGACGCGTCGAACAGCCGGTCGGCGACATGCGCCTGCGTGTCGCTCGCGAGCACGTTGCGCGCGCGATGCACGAGCCGCTGACCGTATTCGAGCAGGCGCAGCTCCGAGCGCCAGTCGACCGACGCATGGCTGTCCGAGCCGACGCCGATCACGCCGCCCTGCGCGAGAAAGTCGACGGCCGGGAACACGCCGTCGCCGAGATTCGCCTCGGTGGTCAGGCACAGGCCGGCCACCGCGCGACGCTGCGCGAGCGCGGCCGTTTCGGCCGCATCGACGTGCGTCGCGTGCACGAGGCACCAGCGCGCATCGACGTCGAAGCGATCGAGCAGCCACTGCACGGGACGCGTGCCGTAAGCACGCACGCAATCGTCGACTTCGGCCGTCTGTTCGGCGATATGGATATGCACGGGCGCGTCGTCGGGCAGGCCGTCGAGCAGCACGCGCAATCCGCTCTCGGACACCGCGCGCAGCGAGTGCGGCGCGACGCCGTAGCGCAGTCCGCCATGCTCGGGCGCGACGCGGCGCATCGCGTCGAGCAGTTCGAGCAGCCCATCGGGCGTGTTGATGAAGCGGCGCTGGTCGTCGCGCGGCGGCTTGTTGCCGAAGCCGGCGAACTGGTACGACACGGGCAGCATCGTGATGCCGATGCCGGCCGAGCGGGCCGCGTCGATCACGCGCGTGCCGAGTTCCGCGATCTGCGGATAGCGCGAGCCGTCCTGCGCGTGATGCACGTAGTGGAATTCGCACACCGACGTGTAGCCGCACTTCAGCATCTCGACGTACAGCCAGCGCGCGATCGCCGCGAGTGCGTCGGGCGTGATCTTCAGCGCGAAGCGGTACATGAGATCGCGCCAGCTCCAGAAGCTGTCGGCGGGATTTGCGCGGTATTCGGTGAGCCCCGCCATCGCGCGCTGGAACGCGTGCGAATGCAGGTTCGGCATGCCGGGCACCACGGGCCCGGCCGCGCGCGCGACGCCGGCCGGCGCGTCGGCATCGGGCGTCACGTCGGTCAGCGTGCCGGCCGCGTCCCAGCGCAGCAGCACGTTGCGGCGCCAGCCATCGGGCAGCCGGGCATGGTCCGCGAACAGCGTCATTTCGGTCATCGTGAGTCTCGTCTGTTGCAAGGCTAGCCGTTGATCCGGCGAAACACCGTCGTACCGCCGCGCACGACCTGCTCGCACAGCGGCCGGCCGATCCAGTAAGCGAGCTCCGACAGCGAGCCGACCGACCAGGCCGCGAAATCGGCCTGGCGACCGATCTCGAGCGCGCCGTGGCGATCCGCGCGGCCGAGCGCCGCGGCCGCATGGCGCGTCACGCCCTGCAGCACCTCGGGCACCGTCATGCGGAACAGCGTGCAGCCCATGTTCATCGTCAGCAGCAGCGATTCGAGCGGCGACGTGCCGGGGTTGTGGTCGGTCGCGAGCGCGATCGGCACGCCGTGCTTGCGCAGCAGCTCGATCGGCGGCAATTGCGTTTCGCGAATGAAGTAATACGCGCCGGGCAACAGCACGGCGACCGTGCCGGCCGCCTTCATCGCCTCGATGCCGGCTTCGTCGAGAAATTCGAGGTGGTCGGCGGACAGCGCGCGATACCGCGCGGCGAGCGCGGTGCCACCTGCGTTCGACAACTGCTCCGCGTGCAGCTTCACCGGCAGGCCGCGCCGCGTCGCGGCCTCGAACACGCGCTCGGTCTGCGCGAGCGAGAAGCCGATGCGCTCGCAAAATACGTCGACCGCGTCGACGAGGCCTTCGTCGGCGAGCGCCGGCAGCATCCGTCCGCACACTTCGTCGATGTAGTCATCCGCGCGGCCCGCGTATTCCGGCGGCAGCGCGTGCGCGCCGAGGAACGTGGTGTATACCGTGACCGGAAAGCGCTCGCCGAGCTGGCGCGCGACGCGCAGCATCTTGCGCTCGCTCGCGAGGTCGAGCCCGTAGCCCGACTTGATCTCGATCGCGGTCACGCCTTCGGCGAGCAGCGGCTGCAGGCGTGCGGCCGCCTGCACGAACAGCGCCGTCTCGTCGGCCGCGCGCGTGGCGCGCACCGTCGACACGATCCCGCCGCCCTGCCGCGCGATCTCCTCGTAGCTGACGCCGGCGAGACGCTGCGCGAACTCGTCGGCGCGCGTGCCGCCGTACACGAGGTGCGTATGGCAGTCGACGAGGCCCGGCGTCACCCACGCGCCGTGCAGGTCTTCCCGCCGCCAGTGCGCATAACCGTGCGGCAGCGCGGAAAACGCGCCGAGCCACACGATCGTGCCGGTTTCGTCGACGGCGATCGCCGCGTCGTCGATCGTTTCGTCGGGATGGCCGTGCGGACACAGCCTCAGGTGATGCCAGACAATCGGTTTCATGCGTTCAGTCTCGTTCGCCGACGGCGAGCGACACGGCGAGCAGCGCGCCACCTCCGCTCACGACGACGTCAAACGCACGCCGCGGCCCGTCGAGCCGCAGCGTGTCCATTTCCTGCAGTGCATAGTGCGCGCCGTCGATGTCGATGCCGACGGTGCCGGTCGCGCAGAACAGCAGCACGGTATCGGCGCGCTCGACGCGGTGCGTGCCTTCGGGCCACACGTCGACCGTCCCGCGCGCGGCCGAACGGCGCGTCATCAGGTTGAAGTCGCGCGTGGCGCCGTCGTGCAGCGTCGCATCGATCGCCGTTTCGCCGGCGAAATCCGCGCGGGCGAGCGGCGCGTCGAGCACGTGGCGCGCGCCGCCCGCTTCCGCGAGCGTCATGCCCGCACCGGACAGCAGCACGAGCGTGCGGTCGATGCCGTCGAAACGCGAGAACGGCCCGGCCGCGCCGACGTCCGCGACGCTCACGCGCCAGGCGAACGCGTCGAGCGCGGCGCCCGGCGGGAACGCGCCGATTTCGCGCGTCACGCCGCCGCCGTTCTTCCACGGCGACGCAACGAGATCCGCCGCGCGGATCATCGTTGCGTGCACCGGCGCCTGATCGAGCGCCGTCATGCTCAGCGGCCGAGCATCGGCAGCTTCAGGCCGGCTTCGCGGGCCGTCTGCTGCGCGAGTTCGTAGCCGGCATCCGCATGGCGCATCACGCCCGTCGCCGGATCGTTCAGCAGCACGCGGCCGAGACGCTCGTGCGCTTCGGCGGTACCGTCGGCGACGATCACGACGCCCGAGTGCTGCGAGAAGCCCATCCCGACGCCGCCGCCGTGATGCAGCGACACCCACGATGCGCCGCCCGCGGTGTTCAGCAGTGCGTTCAGCAGCGGCCAGTCGCTCACGGCGTCCGAGCCGTCCTTCATCGATTCCGTCTCGCGGTTCGGGCTCGCGACCGAACCGGTGTCGAGGTGGTCGCGGCCGATCACGATCGGTGCCTTCAGTTCGCCGTTCTTCACCATCTCGTTGAACGCCTGGCCGAGGCGATAGCGATCCTTCACGCCGACCCAGCAGATCCGTGCCGGCAGGCCCTGGAACGCGATGCGCTCACGTGCCATGTCGAGCCAGTTGTGCAGGTGCGGATCGTCGGGGATCAGCTCCTTCACCTTCTGGTCGGTCTTGTAGATGTCTTCCGGATCGCCCGACAGCGCGACCCAGCGGAACGGGCCCTTGCCTTCGCAGAACAGCGGGCGGATATAGGCCGGCACGAAGCCCGGGAAGTCGAACGCGTTCTCGACGCCCATTTCCAGCGCCATCTGGCGGATGTTGTTGCCGTAGTCGAGCGTGGCCGCGCCGCGCTCCTGCAGCGTCAGCATCGCGCGCACCTGCACGGCCATCGACTGCTTCGCCGGATGCACGATGCCTTCCGGATCGACCTTCTGCGTCTCGCGCCATTGCGCGACGCTCCAGCCTTGCGGCAGGTAGCCGTTGATCGGGTCGTGCGCGCTCGTCTGGTCGGTCACGCAGTCCGGCGTGATGCCGCGCTCGACGCACTCCGTGAACACGTCGGCTGCGTTGCCGAGCAGGCCGATCGACACCGGCTTGCCGGTGCGCTTCGCTTCCTCGATCATGCCGAGCGCCTCGTCGAGCGTCGTCGCCTTCTTGTCGACGTAGCGCGTCTTCAGGCGGAAGTCGATGCGCGTCTCGTCGCACTCGACCGCGATCATCGAGAAGCCGGCCATCGTCGCCGCCAGCGGCTGCGCGCCGCCCATGCCGCCGAGACCGCCCGTCAGGATCCAGCGGCCCGACGGGTCGCCGTTGAAGTGCTGGTTCGCGACCGAGAAGAACGTTTCATAGGTGCCCTGCACGATGCCCTGGCTGCCGATGTAGATCCAGCTGCCGGCCGTCATCTGGCCATACATCATCAGGCCCTTGCGGTCGAGCTCGTTGAAGTGCTCCCAGGTCGCCCAGTGCGGCACCAGGTTCGAGTTCGCGAGCAGCACGCGCGGCGCATCCTTGTGCGTGCGGAACACGCCGACCGGCTTGCCCGATTGCACGAGCAGCGTCTCGTCTTCGCCGAGATCCTTCAGCGACGCGAGGATCTGGTCGTAGCATTCCCAGTTGCGCGCCGCGCGGCCGATGCCGCCGTACACGACGAGCGCGTGCGGATGCTCGGCGACTTCCGGATCCAGGTTGTTCTGGATCATCCGGTAGGCCGCTTCGGCCAGCCAGGTCTTGCAGACCTTCTCGCTGCCGCGCGGCGCGCGGATCGTGCGCGTCGGATCGAGACGGGGATCGATGTGTTTCGGATGGTTCATGACGGCTGCTCCCGAGGGAAAGTGAATATTCAAATAGGAATCAGAAATGCCCGGTGAAGCGATAACGGCTGCCGGGGTGCCACAGATTCGCCACCGAGGCGACGACGCCCTGCGACCAGGTGCGCCGATGTAAAACCAGACACGGCTCGACGTCGTCCATCCGCAGCTGCTCGCGTCGCTCGGGCGCCGGGGCCGCCGCTTCGATCCGGTACTCGACGCGCTGCAGCGGTGCCGCGCGCATCAGATACAGGTTCGGCGTCGTGTTCGTGAAATCCTGCTCGGCATAATCCGGCGCGACCGCCGGATTCACCCACCGTTCTTCGAGCTGGACGGGTTCGTCATTCTCGAAGTGCAACACCTGCGAATAAAACAGCTTCGCGCGCACGGCCATCTGCATCTCGTCGGCGAGCGCCTCGTCGGCGCGGATCGTCTCGAGGCCGAGCACGCTGGCGCGGTACGCATGCCCGCGCGCGTCGACCTCCTCCGAGATGCTGCGGATCGCGACGAGCGTCGACTCGTACTTCGGCCGCGCGACGTAGGTGCCGGCGCCCTTCATGCGCGTCAGCACCTGCTCGGCCGTCAACTCGCGCAACGCGCGGTTGACGGTCATGCGCGCGACCTTGAACTCGCGGGCCAGTTCGTTCTCGGAGGGCACCTGATCGCCCTCCGCCCACTCGCCGGCGTGAATGCGGCCCAGGATGAAATCCTTGATCTCCTGGTAGACCGGCGCGCTCATGGGCTTACTGTTCCGATGCGAACGAGAACGGCGCGATCTTCGCGAACGCACGCTCGCCGACGAGCTTCGCGATCACGGCGATGTCCGGTGCAAAGTAGTGGTCGAGTTCGTAGTGCGCGACCTTGCTGCGGATCGTTTCCATCACCGGCGCGAGCTTCGGGCTCGTGTGGTGCGGCGCGCGCAGGTCGACGCCCTGGGCGGCGGCCAGCAGTTCGATCGCGAGGATGTGCTTCGTGTTGTCCGCGATGTCGGCGAGCTTGCGCGCGGCGAACGTCGCCATCGACACGTGGTCTTCCTGGTTCGCCGAGGTCGGCAGCGAGTCGACCGACGCCGGGTGCGCGAGCGTCTTGTTTTCCGATGCCAGGGCGGCTGCCGTCACGTGGGCGATCATGAAGCCCGAGTTCACGCCGCCGTCCTTCACGAGGAACGGGGGCAGGCCCGACAGCGTCGCGTCGATCAGCAGTGCGATGCGGCGCTCGGCCAGCGCGCCGATTTCCGATGCGGCGAGCGCGAGGTTGTCGGCCGCGAATGCGACGGGTTCGGCGTGGAAGTTGCCGCCCGACAGCACTTCGCCGGTATCCGGGAAGATCAGCGGGTTGTCCGACACGGCGTTCGCTTCGACCAGCAGCACGTCGGCCGCGTGGCGCATCTGGTCCAGGCACGCGCCCATCACCTGCGGCTGGCAGCGCAGGCTGTACGGATCCTGCACCTTGTCGCAGTCGCGGTGCGACTGGTTGATCGGCGAGCCTTCGAGCAGGTCGCGGTACGACGCGGCCGCGTCGATCTGGCCTTGATGGCCGCGCAGTTCGTGGATGCGGGCGTCGAACGGCTTCACCGAGCCGGCGGCCGCATCGACCGACAGCGCACCCGCGACGAGCGCGGTGCGGTACAGGTCTTCGATCGCGAACATGTTGTCGAGCGCCAGCGCCGTCGAGGCCTGCGTGCCGTTCAGCAGCGCGAGGCCTTCCTTCGCCTGCAGCGTCAGCGGCGCGAGGCCCGCGACGCGCAGACCGTCGAGCGCGCTGGCGCGCTCGCCGCGGATGAACACTTCGCCGACGCCCAGCAGCACGGCCGACATGTGCGCGAGCGGCGCGAGGTCGCCCGATGCGCCGACCGAGCCCTTCACCGGGATCAGCGGCAGCACGTCAGCGTTGAACAGCGTGATCAGTGCGTCCATCACCTCGCGGCGGATGCCCGAGTGGCCGCGGCCGAGGCTCGACAGCTTCAGCGCCATCAGCAGGCGCACCGACGAGCGCGCCATCGGCTCGCCGACGCCGACCGCGTGCGACAGCACCAGGTTCTTCTGCAGCAGCTCGAGCTGGTCGTGCGGGATGTGCGTGCTGGCCAGGCGGCCGAAGCCCGTGTTGATGCCGTATGCCGGCTCGCCCTTTGCCGCGATGTCGGCGACGGCCTTCGCGCCTGCGTCGATCTTCGCGAAGCTCGCCGGGTCGAGCTTGAGCTGCACGGATTCGCGAGCGATCTTGCGCAGTTGCGGGAGGGTCAGGTGGCCGGGGGTCAACGTAATCATGTGAGCAATCCTGTCTAGACAAGTTCGTGATGGATTGCAGTGTAGCCATCGCAACTTGTCTAGACAACCCCGTTTTTCACGATTTCGACTCGGGAGTTTCCCTGATGTCCGGCGCGGCCCGCCGCTGTTGCCCGACGGACTCCGGAATTAACATATGTTGCAATTATTTTGTCTTTGGCAACATACGAATCGACGCTTTCCCACGATCCGCCCACGGAGACCTGCCATGACCATCCCGCCCCGGTTGACCGCCCTCCTCGGCCGCAGCCTGCTCGTCGCCGCATGCGCGCTCGCGTGCGGCGCGTCGCTCGCCGCGGAACCGCTGTCCGGCACGCTCGAAAAGATCCGGCAAGGCGGCCTGATCTCGATCGGCCATCGCGAGACGTCGGTGCCGTTCTCCTACGTCGACGCGAGCGGCAAGGTGATCGGCTTCTCGCAGGACCTGTGCGACCGCGTGATCGCCGCCGTGAAGGTGCGCACCGGCAAGCCCGACCTGCAGGTGCGCTTCGTCCCGGTCACGTCGCAGAACCGCATCCCGCTGGTGCAGAACGGCACGGTCGATCTCGAATGCGGGGTGACCACCAACCTCGCCGCGCGCCACGCGCAGGTCGCGTTCTCGACCACCTTCTTCGTCGCGACCACGCGCCTGCTCACGCGCACGGGATCGGGCATCCGCGACTTCCCCGATCTCGCCGGCAAGACGGTCGTGACGAACCAGGGCACGACGTCCGAACGCCTGCTGCGCAAGATGAACGAGGAGAAGAAGATGAACATGCAGATCATCAGCGCGAAGGACTACGGCGAAGGACGCCTCACGCTCGAATCGGGCCGCGCGGCCGCCTACATGATGGACGACGTGCTGCTCGCCGGCGTGCGCCAGCTCGCGGCGAAGCCGGCCGACTGGACGATCGTCGGCACGCCGCAGTCGTCGGAAGCGTACGGGTTCATGCTGCGCAAGGACGATCCGCAGTTCAAGGCGCTCGTCGACGGCGTGCTCGTGCAGCTGATGAAGAGCGGCGAGATCAACGCGCTGTACGACAAGTGGTTCATGAAGCCGGTGCCGCCGAAAGGGCTCGCGTTCGACTTCCCGATGAGCGATGTGATCAAGGCGCGCTACGCGGCGCCGAACGACGTGCCGCTCGAGTGAGCGTCGCGTGCTGAAACGGGTTCAGCGCGTCCACGCGACGCACGCCGCGTAGCCGGGCGCCGCGTCGAGCCAGCCCGCGTCGAACGCGGCCACGCCGGCCGCGGGCGCGGCCGGATCGACGATCGTCGTCGCGGGCGTCGCGGCATCGCGCGGCGGCACGACCGCGAACGCGCGCAGCCCGCCGACGATGCCGGTGCCGAGCGCCTTCAGCAACGCTTCCTTCGCCGACCACACGCGCATGAACGCGTCGGCACGCGCGGCGAGCGGCAGGCCGTCGAGATACGCGGCCTCGGCGGTCGCGCACACCTCGCGTGTCAGCGCACGCCAGTCGGCCGACCGATTGCAGCTTTCGATATCGACGCCGACACGGCCCGTCCCGGTCCACGCGATGAGCGCGTGATCGCCCGCGTGCGACACGTTGAAATCCAGCGATGCGCGATGCGCGGGGTCGAGCGACGGCCGTCCCGACTCGTCGACGACGATCGCGATGTCCTTCGGCGCCACGTCGAGCGTCGCGCCGAGCACATCGCGCAGCGCGGCGCGCGTCGCGGCGCTGCGCACCGCATCCTCATGCCGCAGGTAGCGCCCGGCACGCGCGCGCTCGGCATCGCTCAGCGCCGCATAGGCGGGCGACGCGAGCGGCACGTGCCAGTCGAAATCGATACGCGCGACCTGCACCCCGGCCCGCGACGCGGCCGGCGGCACGTCGAGCAGGTGCATGCGCCACGCGCGGGACAGGTCGGCGGGAATCTCGGAATCGGGCGGAATGGACATCGGCACGGGGCAGCCAGTCGAATGAAACGTCCGATGTTAATCGATCGCGCGGCGCGGAGGCCGACGCGGCGCGGCCGCCGCATCGACGCGACGGCCGGGGCGCACGCGCGTGCGCGGTCACCCGTGCGCGACGACACCCGGCGCGCCGCTCGCCGCCAGCCGCGCACGCTGCGCCGGATGGCGCGCGTGGACGCGGCCCGGCGCATCGGCCGGCAGCGCGCCGTGTTGCAGCCAGTACAGCGCGACGGGCCACAACGTGTCGGCGAAGCGGCTGTGGAAGAACGCGAAATGGCCGATCGCGTCGACGCCGATGTCGTGCGGCGCGATCCGCAGATGCGTGACGTCGCTGCCCGTGTAGTAGCCGACCAGCCGCTCGATCGCGTCGACCGTGCCGAATCCGTCGTCGTCGAGGCCGATCGCGAGCATCGGCGCCGGCAGCCGCGCGAAGCGCGCCGGCAGCGCGGCGCGGCTCGCGGCGGTTTCGGCGAGCGGGCCATGCGTGTAGGCATCCTCGAAGCGCGCCTGCGAACGCACCCACGACAGCGCGATGCCACGCGGCGTATCCTCCATCCAGCCAAGCCGCTTCGCGGGCACGTAGCCGAACACGGCCGCGAGCGCCGGCATCGCGACGTGCCACTTCCACCACATGCGCCGCCGCTCTTCCGGCCGATAGTCGCGCCAGTACGCATATTGCGCACCGACGGTCACCGCGTGACGCACGTACGCGTTCGACGCCGCCAGCCCGAGCACGCAGCCGCCGATGCTGTGCGCGACGACGTCGAGCGGCTGGCCGGGAAACGCGTCGCGTGCGTACTGCAGCGCGGCCTCGCAATCGAGCCGCCCCCAGTCGAGCCAGTTCGTGCGCAGCTTCGCGAGCCGCGCGGGGCGCGAGCCGCCGATCCCGCGATAGTCGTAGACGAGCACGTCACGCCCTTGCGCGAACAGCCAGGCCGCGAAGCGGAAGTAATAGTCGCAGCGCACCGACGTCGCGCAATTGACGACCGTCACGGGCCGCGTGGCGCCGCCGCCGCGATGCCGCCACACGTAGCCGCGCAGTTGGTAACCGTCGGCCGCGGTCAGCGTCACGGCCTCCGGCGGCAACGCACCCGCCGCGCGCCCGGGCGCCTGATCCGCCCCGGCTGCTTCGTTCGAAATCGTCATCCTGTCTCCTGTGCGGCACCGCGTCACCCGGCGCCCGCCCGATCGCCCAGCCTCCATTGAACTTGACGCGCCCGGCGTTCTCAACCAATCTTGCTGCTCCGTTCGCATGAGCCCTACGCATGTCAACGCCGCTCGTCCGTCTCCCGTCGCTGGACCTCGTGCGCGGCTTCGTCGCCGTCGGCCGCCGCATGAGCATCACGCTCGCCGCGCAGGACCTGTGCGTCACGCAGTCGGCGGTCAGCCGCCAGGTGCACGCGCTCGAGGCGCACCTCGGCGTCGCGCTGCTGCAGCGCGGCTATCGCAAGATCGCGTTCACGCCGGAAGGCGAGCGGCTGTTTCGCGCCGCCGACGCGGCGCTGCTCACCCTGCAGGACACCGTCGCGTCGCTCGCCGCCGCGCGCGAGCGCCAGCCCGTCACGATCACCGCGAGCATCGGCGTCACCGCGCTGTGGTTGCTGCCGCGGCTCGGACGCCTGCAGGCGCGCCTGCCCGACGTCGACTTGCGCGTGGCCGCGAACGACAAGGTACTCGATTTGCGCGCGGAAGGCATCGACCTCGGAATCCGCTACTGCCCGCGCGAGCGCGCGCCGGCCGGCGCACTGCACCTGTTCGACGAAGTCGTCGTGCCGGTCGCGCACCCGGCGCTGGCCGCGCGGCCCGTCACCGACGCGGCCGCGATCGCCGACCACGTGCTGCTCGAATTCGACGGGCCGCCGCAAACGCCGCTGCAATGGCGCGCGCACCTGCACGCGGCCGGGCTCGGCGACGCGCGCCCGAAGGGCGTGCTGCGCTTCAACCAGTACGACCAGGTGATCCACGCCGCGATCGCCGGCCAGGGCGTCGCGCTCGGGCGGCTCGCGCTCGTCGCGCCGATGCTCGCGGACGGCCGGCTCGCGGTGCTCGGCCCGCACTCGCAGGCGTTGTCGGATGCGTACGGCTACTGGCTGTTCCGGCACGATCCGGCGCCGCGCCGCGAAGTCGCCGACGTGCGCGACTGGATTCTCGCGGAAGCGGCCGAATGCGACGCGGCAATGCGCGCGTACGACGTAGCGCAGCGGTAAACCGCGAGCGAATTTCCGCATCGAACCGATGCCGATGCGGCGTCGCGCACGAGATGCGCGCAGCCACCGGCGATGCACTGACGCCCCGACTACACCGCATCGGCCGCGTATCACGCCGGCCGCATGCGTCGCAGCGGGTCCACGCATCCGGTGCGTACAACCTTCGCCGCCGGCATCGCCTCCGAATCGCGTCGCATTCCCCGCGCGCATGCGAACGCGACCGAATGATCGCTTGAGCGCGCCGCGAACGGATCGTCTAATCGGATCGAACGCGGCGTCGTGCCGCACGCATTCATCCGGAGACCCGCATGACCCCGATCGAACAGGACACCCGGCGCCGCTGGCTGCCGGTGCTCGCGGGCGGCCTCATCATGGGCGCCGCGCTCGGCATCCGCCACGTGCAGGGGCTGTTCCTCGCTCCCGTCACGCTCGACCACGGCTGGTCGCGCGAAGCGTTCGGCCTCGCGCTCGCGCTGCAGAACCTGATCTGGGGCATCGCGCAGCCGTTCACCGGGATGATCGCCGACCGCTTCGGGTCGGTGCGCGTGATCGTCGCCGGCATGCTGCTGTATGCGGCCGGGCTCGTCACGATGGCGTTCGCCGCGTCGGCCGGCGTATTCACGGTCGGCGCGGGACTCGTGATCGGCATCGCGCTGTCGGGGTCGGCCTTCGCGTCGATCTACGGCGCGCTGAGCCGGCTGTTTCCGCCCGACCGGCGCGGCTGGGCGCTCGGTGTCGCCGGCGCGATCGGCGGGCTCGGCCAGTTCTGCATGGTGCCGGTCGCGCAGGTGATGATCGGCGGCATCGGCTGGCAGCATGCGTTCGTCGCGCTCGCGCTCGTCGCCGGGCTGCTCGCGCCGCTCGCCGTGCTGGTGCGCGACCGGCCCGCGCAGGCCGCGAGTCGCGCGGACGGCCCCGACCAGTCGATCGGCGCGGCGGTGCGCGAAGCGTTCGCGCATCGCGGCTTCTGGCTGCTGAACGCGGGGTTCTTCGCCTGCGGGTTCCAGCTCGCGTTCATCGCGACCCACCTGCCCGCCTACCTGCTCGATCACGGCCTGCCGGCGCGCCATGCCAGCGTCGCGCTCGCGCTGATCGCGTTGACCAACGTGGCCGGCACCTACGCATGCGGCCATCTCGGCGGTCTGCTGCGGCGCAAGTATGTGCTGTCCGTGCTGTATCTCGTCCGCGCGCTGGCGATGGCCGCGTTCGTCGCCGCGCCGTTGTCGCCCGCGAGCGTCTACGTGTTCGCGGCCGTGATGGGCTTCACGTGGCTCGGCACCGTGCCGCTGACCAACGGCGTGATCTCGCAGGTGTTCGGCGTGCGCTACATCGCGACGCTGTTCGGCTTCGTCTTCTTCGGGCACCAGCTCGGCAGCTTCTTCGGTGTATGGCTCGGCGCGCTCGTCTACGACGCGACGCATTCGTATCTGCCGCTGTGGATCGGCTCGATCGCGCTCGGCGTGCTGGCCGCGCTGCTGCACCTGCCGATCGACGACGCGCGCATCGCGCGTCCGGTGCCGGGCAAGGCCGCGTGGGCGTGATGCGCGCGGCGCTGGCCGTCGGCGCGCTCGCGTTCGTCGCGTGGTGCGGCGCGGCCTATTTCGATGCTGGTATCGCGCTTGCGCTGCTCGAGCACGCGGCGTTCTGCGACTGACATGGCAAGCCGCACCGCGCGCACGGGCGTGCCGGCTGCGCTCCGCGACGTCTAGCGACGCTTCGGCAGCGTGGCCAGCGCATCGAGCGCACGCCGCCGCGCGCCGTCGTGATCGACGATCGGCGCCGGATAGTCGACGCCGAGCCGCACGCCGGCCGCCGCGAGTTCCACCGGCGACGCCTCCCACGGCGCATGGATCGTCGCCGCGTCGAGGCCCGCGAGTTCCGGCACCCAGCGGCGCACGTAGGCGCCCTGCGGATCGAACTTCCGCCCCTGCGTCATCGGATTGAAGATGCGGAAATACGGCGCGGCGTCGGCGCCGCAGCCGGCGACCCATTGCCAGTTCGCCGGGTTGTTCGCGACGTCCGCGTCGACGAGCGTGTCGTAAAACCAGCGCTCGCCGGCCCGCCAGTCGATCAGCAAATGCTTGACGAGAAACGATGCGACGACCATCCGCACCCGGTTGTGCATCCAGCCGGTCGCCCACAGCTCGCGCATCCCCGCGTCGACGAGCGGATAGCCGGTCAGCCCGCGTTGCCAGGCGCGCAGCGCGGCGGGATCGTCGCGCCACGGCATCGCGTCGAACTGCGCGCGGAAGTTGTCGGTCGCGAGCGCCGGGAAGTGATACAGCAGCACGTGGCTGAATTCGCGCCAGCCGAGCTCGCTCAGGAATTTCTCGGCGCCGGCGGCGCAGGCCGCGCCGCCCGCCTGTGCGGCCCCCTGCACCGCATGCCACACCTGGCGCGGCGACACGTTGCCGAAGCGCAGGAACGGCGACAGCCGGCTCGTCGCCGGCCGGTCGGGCCGGTCGCGCGTATCGGCATAGCCGGCCAGCGACTCGACCGAAAACGCGTCGAGCCGCGCATGCGCGCCGGCCTCGTCGGGTGCCGGCCATGCGTCGCGCAAGCCGCTCGCCCAGTCCGGCGCGCCCGGACGCAACGCGAGCGCGTCGAGCGCCAGCGCACGTTCGCGCACGCCGGCCGGCCACGGGTGAAACGCGATCCTTTCGGGCGCCGGCAACGGCGCCGCCACCGTGCGATCGCGCCGCACCGCGCGCCAGTATGCGGTGAACACCTGGAACGGCGTGCCGGCGCCCGTCAGCACGTCCCACGGCTCGTTCAGCAGGCTGCCGTTGCTGCTCTCGACCTCGAGGCCGCGCGCCTTCAGCGACGCCTTCAACGCGGCATCGGCATCGCGCTGCGGCAGCGCATAGCGGCGGTTCCAGTACACGGCCGCCGCGCCCGTGTCGTGCACGACGCGTTCGATCTCGCGCGGCGCATCGCCGCGCAGCAGCAGCAGGCGGCCGCCATGACGCGCGAGCGCCGCGTCGAGTCCGGCGAGCGCCCCGTGCAGCCACCAGCGCGCCGCGCCGCCGAGCGCGCGCCCCGCGCTTTCGCCCGTATCGTCGACGTACACGCACACGAGCGGCCGGCCCGACGCGACCGCGCGCGTCAGCGCGGGCTGGTCGGTCACGCGCAGATCGTCGCGGAACCACACGACGGCAGGAGCAACGGACGACTTCGCTGGCACGGGCACCTCGGGGCAGGAAACGGAAAGTGACCGGTATTGTCGCGGCATGGTCGCGCGATGTCGATGTCCGACGCGCAGACGGCGCACGCAAACGCGTCGCGTACCGACGCCGATGCCCCGCCGGATCGCGAGCCCGGTGAAACGCCTTAGTCCATTCCGACGATTCTTCGCCGCACGCGCCGGCCTACGCTCGATGTCGGGTTCGCCGCGATGCGCGGCACGCGCCGGCCGCCGGTCGGCCACGCGCATCGCGCGACGCATCCGCCCGGGCGCGCCCGCGGTCCCGTCCTCACCGTCAATCTCATCCGATACCCGCCATGACCAAACCCGCCAATCTCGTCACCTCGATCACCGTCGCGATCGACGCCCCCGCTGCCGTCGTCTGGGAAGTGCTGACCGACTTCCCGCGCTACGGCGAATGGAACACCTTCTGCGTCGGCCTCGAAACGACCGGCCGGATCGGCGACTTCGTGTACATGCAGGTGCGCATTCCGGGCACGGAGACGGTGATTCCCGTCAACGAAATCCTCGTCGCGTGCGAGCCCGAGCGTCTGCTGTCGTGGGAGCAGCGCCCGACCGACGACAACAAGGACGCCGCGCGCCGCGACCAGTACGTCGAAGCCGACGGCGCCGAACGCTGCCGCTACTTCACGACCGATCAGTTTCTCGGCATCAACGCGGAAACGATCATGCGCGAGCACGGCGGCTGGGTAAAACAGGGGTTCGACCAGTGCGCGCGCGACGTGAAGCGGCGCGCGGAAGCGCTGTACGCGTCGCGTCGGCGCAAAAGCGCGTGACGGAGAACGGCCGATGTGCGCGCGCCGTGGCATCGCTGCACGGCGCGCGCATCCAGGCCCCCGCGTTCAGTCGAGACGGAAGGCCGCCTCGAAACGCTCGGCGAATGCGTCGAACTCGCTTTCCGGCAGATGGTTGATACCGCCCGCGCGCTTGCGTCCGCCGCCGGTCGGGAAACCGCGGCAGAATTCGTCGGCGCCGAGCGGCCGGCCGTCGGGCACGCGCACGCTGACGACGAGCCCGCCCTGCGCACGCGGCGACAGCACCGCGAGCGCCGCATGCGGTGCATTGCGCATCCGCTCGTTCGCGAGCATCCCCGTCGCGCGCCGCGCCCACGGATGATCCGGCATCCTGATCAGCGTCGCGCCCGGCACGTCGCGCAGCGGCGCGAGCGCGCATGCACGCGCCATGTCGTCGCGATAGCCGTCGCGCAGCGCGGCGAACACCCGCGTGCCGCGCACGAAGTCGAGCGGATCCGCGCACGGCAGCATCGCATCGGCCAGCACGGCCGGATCGAAATGCAGATCGTCGACGCAGTCGCCGTATGCGTTGTAGTTCAGGTAGAGCCCGAGTTCGGCGAGCGTGCCGCGCTCGGCCTCGTCGAGCGCGTATTCGCGCGCAAGCGCGTCGCCGAGCGCCGGCAGTTCGTCGCCGAACGCCGCGACGATCGCCCAGCGCACATGGCGGCCGCCGAGATGGCGATTCACGAGCGCGCTCGTGCAGACGTCGGCGGCCGTGTCGATATACGCGTCGAAGCGCGGATCGCCCGGCAGCTCGCCCGCGAAGTGATGGTCGAAGTAGCGGACCGCCGCGCCGTCGCGCAGCAGCCGCGCGCAGGCGTCGCGGTTCTGGTCGTGCGACACGTCGAGCACGGTCACGCGGTCGCCGGCTCGCGCGTCGATTCGCTCGAGCAGCCTGATGTCGCGCTTCACGCCGGTCACGAGCGTGCCGCGTTCACCCTCCGCGAGCCGCAGTTGCTGCAGCGCGCACAGGCCGTCCGCGTCGCCGTTGAACGCGAAGAAATGTCGTCCCCGCCGGGGTTCCCGTTCCTGCATCATCCGTCGCTCCGTCCTCAGGGCATGAAGTCGCCGCCGTTCGCGTCCAGCGTCGCGCCGGTCACCGCGTTCGCGTAATCCGACGCGAGGAACAGCGCCGCGCGCGCGCAGTCGTCGTCGGTCGGCAGCTTCGCGAGCGCGATGTTCGATGCGATCGGCGCGACGATCTCCTCCTCCGTCACCCCGTACTCGGCTGCGGCCTGCCGGAAATACGTCTGCGTCGGCACGCCCCACATCCAGCCCATGTGGATGCTGTTCGCGCGGATCCCGTGCACGCCGAGCTCGCGTGCCAGGTATTTTGCCGCAACCGCGAGCGCGCCCTTCGACATAGCGTAGCCCGATTCCCCTGCAAACGGCTTGCGGGTCGCCTGCGTGTTGATCATCACGATCGCGCCGCGTTTCTGCCGCTTCATGTGCGGGACGATTTCCTGCGTGAGCGTCATCGTGCCGAACACGTTGGTGTCGAACACCGCGCGCCAGCCATCGAGATCGGCTTCCTCGACCGCCTCCGGAAACGTGCCGTGCACGAACGCGCTGTTCACCAGCGCGTCGATCCGGCCGAAGCGCTCGACCGCCTGCGTCGCGAGCTGCCGGCACTGCGCGCGCTCGGCGATGTCGGTTCGCACCTTCAGCACGTCGCACGCGACGCCGAGTGCGCGGATTCGCGTTTCCGCGTCGTCGAGCTTTTCCATCGTGCGTGCCGCGACGACCACCCCGCGCGCGCCCTCGCGTGCCGCCTCGACGGCGAGCTTCACGCCGAGCCCCGGCCCGATTCCGGAAATCACGACGATCTTGTCCTTCAGCAACATGGGTTGTCTCCTGGTTGTCGTTGGTGTCGCGGGCGCGCCGTCAGCCGGCGGCCCGCAGGTGCCGCGCGCGATACGCGGCGAAGTCGTGCGCCAGTTGCGCATCGGTGAAGCCGAAGCGCGCGATCGAATAGTCGTGCGCGGCGCGCTTGTCGCGGCCGTTGCGCGCGATCCAGTCCGTCATCGCCGCGCGCTGCCGTGCATCGAGCGGCATGCCGGCGAAGCGGTACACGGCTTGTGCGACGTCGAGCGGATTCGACACGGTGTCCTCGAAACGCACGTCGAGAAACCGCTCGGGCGGCAGCGCGTCGCGCGCCGCCATCGCCGCGCCGATCGCGCGCGCCATCCCCGCGTTCCACTGCGCGCCGACCGTGCGCGGATCGGGGTCGTCCGCGTACATCTGCCACAGAGTGTGCGCCATGCTCGCCATCGACGGAATCGTCTGCGCCGGATCGCGATGCGTGAGCACCACCTGCGCGCGCGAAAACACGCGGCACAGCACGTCGAGCGCATGCAGGTGCTGCGGCGTCTTCAGCAGCCAGCGCTCGGCCGGCGCGACGCCGCGCCGCGCCTTCTGCCACTGCAGGAACTGCAGCATCCGCTTCAGATACGTATAGACGGGCGTCAGGTCCTGCTTCGCGAGCCACGCCGTATAGCCCGGCACGTTCGCGTACGAATCCATCGCGCACACGAACGAATGCTCCATCAGCATGAACTCCTCGTCGGCGAGCATCGCGTCGAGCGGATGGATCGTCAGGATCTGCGGGATGCAGTCGATCATCGTCGCGACCTCGGACCGCGCGCGCGCGATGCGCACGGTCGGCGCGTCGAGCGTCTCGCCGGCGAGCGGCGCCGGATAACGCGTTTCCCACCACGCGGCCGAATGAAAGCGCGGGTCGACCGCGAGCAGCCGCTGCAGCAGCGTCGTGCCGGTGCGCGGCAGGCCGACGATCACGAGCGGATCGTCGATCTCGATGTCGGCGATCTCCGGATGACGACGGCAGTAATCCTCGACGACGAGCCGGTTCGCGAGTTGGCCGACGAGCTTCTCGCGCATCATCTCCGCGCCGCGCGCGGAGAGCCGCGCCTCGTCGATCAGCGATGCGCACATCACGTCGAGCGCCTCGCGATACGGGCCGTCGCCGAACGCGGCGAGGCCGCCCGCGCGCGACACGGCCTCGGCGATCAGCCCATCGGCATCGAGCAGCGTGCGGGTCCGGTCGAGCGGCGCGTTCATGCGGCCTCCTTCAGCGCGGCGAGCTTGACGACGCGCGTGCGCGGATGCGCCGGCCGCGCGGCGCCGACCCAGCGCCAGCAGATCGTGCCGGTGCGATGCCCGGCCGTATCGAGCCAGTTCGCGTCGCCCGGCCGCGACGCGGCGACCACCACCGTCACGCCGCCGTCGGCATTCAGGTGCGCGCCGTGCTTGTTCACGCAGATGTCGAAGTGCCGGTAGTCGAGCGACTCCATCCAGTAGTTGTTGAGCTGCACGTTCCAGAAGTCGCAGTCGGGCACCGTGTCGACGTCGATCACGAGCGCCTCGTCGTCGGCCAGCGACCAGCACGAGTGGTAGTAGTAGATGTTCGGATCGCCGCCGACCGACTGGCACAGCGCCTGGTCCGCGGGCGGCAGCGCGTTCACGTGCGCCCCGTAGCTCGCGGCCCAGTCGGCGAACAGCTTCGACGTCTGCTCGACGAACCGCGCGGCGCGCATGAGGCCGCCCTGCAGCACGAGCGGGTCGAGCGGCGCCGGGCGCTCGTGCGCGCCGATGCGCTCGATCTTCAGTTGCGCGGGCGTCTCCGCGCGCCGGTCGAGGAAGGTCTGGCGCACCAGCAGCGCGTTCGTATCCGGCGCCATGCGTACCCAGTTGCCCGCGCGCGGCGTCGCGCTCAGCACGATCTCGAAGCTGCCGTCCGGCGCGATCTCGAGCTGCTTCGCATCGAGAAACCCGGTCTGCAGCATCTTGCCGTCCGTCTCGTAGCCGCCCTTCTGCGTGCCGAAGCTCAGGTACGCGACCGTGCCGCGCCGCCCCGTCACGCGATAGTCGCAGCGGCCGTCGAGGCGCGCGTACTGGTACAGGTTATCGGGATTGTCGGCGCCGATCTTCGCGGTCTCGTGCGACGGCGAGAAGAAGCCGGGCCATGCGCCGTCCGCGAACTCGACGTGCATTTCGAGCGCGATGCGCAACAGCCGGCTCAGGTAGCGGAACCCTTCCGCGCGCGTGAGCGGATCGCCCGGCGCCTCGGCGCGCAGGATCTGCTGTCCGCTGCGTTTCAGGGTGTCGCAGAAATCGGCCCAGGTCTGGCCCGAAAGCAGTTGCGTGGCACGTGTGTCGTCCGTCATGTGTCGTCTCCGCCGGTGGTCGAGCGCTCACCTTAAGCGAGCGCTCCACGCGCCACTTCGTCCGGGTGGACTAAGGAAAGATCCGCTGCGCCGCCGTGCCGCGGTTTAGTCCACCCGGACGAAGAACGGCACCGCCGTCGCTCGATACCGTTGGCGTCATGCACGAAACGCCGCACATGTCGCGCGGCGCCGGCATGCAACAAGGAGACGAACGATGTTGACCCACTTGGAGCGACTGGAGGCCGAAAGCATCCACATCATGCGCGAGGTGGTCGCGGAAAGCGAAAACCCGGTGATGCTCTATTCGATCGGCAAGGACAGCTCGGTCATGCTGCATCTCGCGATGAAGGCGTTCTACCCGGCGAAGCCGCCCTTTCCGCTGCTGCACGTCGATACGACGTGGAAGTTCCGCGAGATGATCGCGTTTCGCGACGCGACCGCCGAGCGTCTCGGCCTCGACCTGCGCGTGCACGTGAACCCCGACGGCGTCGCGAACGACATCAATCCGTTCACGCACGGCTCGGCCGTGCACACCGACGTGTGGAAGACGCAAGGGCTCAAGCAGGCGCTCGACCACTACGGCTTCGACGCCGCGTTCGGCGGCGCGCGCCGCGACGAGGAGAAATCGCGCGCGAAGGAGCGCATCGTGTCGCTGCGTTCCGAGCAGCACCGCTGGGACCCGAAGCGCCAGCGGCCCGAACTCTGGTCGCTGTACAACGCGCGCAAGCGCCGCGGCGAAAGCCTGCGCGTGTTTCCGATTTCCAACTGGACCGAGCTCGACGTCTGGCAGTACATCCGGCTGCACGACATTCCGATCGTGCCGCTCTACTACGCGAAGGAGCGGCCGGTGGTCGAGCGCGACGGCGCGCTGATCATGGTCGACGACGAACGCCTGCCGCTGCGCGAAGGCGAAGTGCCGCAGCTGCGCAAGGTGCGCTTTCGCACGCTCGGCTGCTATCCGCTCACGGGCGCGATCGACAGCGATGCGAGCTCGCTCGACGAGATCCTGCAGGAGATGCGCGACACGCGCACGTCCGAGCGCCAGGGACGCCTGATCGACAGCGATTCGGCCGGCTCGATGGAAAAGAAGAAACAGGAGGGATATTTCTGATGGCACACGTTCTGACCGCGCCCGAGGCGCTCGCGCACCCGGCTCCCGTCCCGCACGCCGACGATGCCCGGACGAAAGACCTGCTGCGCTTCATCACGTGCGGCAGCGTCGACGACGGCAAGAGCACGCTGATCGGTCGCCTGCTCTACGAATCGAACATGCTGTTCGACGACCAGCTGATCCAGCTCGAAGCCGATTCGAAAAAAGTCGGCACGCAAGGCGGCGACCTCGATTTCGCGCTGCTCGTCGACGGCCTGTCGGCCGAGCGCGAACAGGGCATCACGATCGACGTCGCGTACCGCTTCTTCGCGACCGCGCGACGCAAGTTCATCGTCGCCGATACGCCCGGCCACGAGCAATACACGCGCAACATGATCACCGGCGCGTCGACCGCCGACCTCGCGGTGATCCTGATCGACGCGCGCAAGGGCGTGCTCACGCAGACGCGCCGCCACAGCCATCTCGTCGCGCTGATCGGCATCAGGCGCGTCGTGCTCGCGATCAACAAGATGGATCTGGTCGACTACGATCGCACGGTGTTCGAGCGCATCGACGCCGACTATCGCGCGTTCGCGGCCGAGCTCGGCCTCGACGAGATCGTCAGCATTCCGATGTCCGCGCTGCGCGGCGACAACGTGATCGCGTCGAGCACGCGGATGCCGTGGTACGCGGGCCCGCCGCTGATGCAGCATCTCGACACGCTGCCGCTCGTCGAGCGCGTGACGCGCGACGAACCGTTCCGCCTGCCGGTGCAATGGGTCAATCGTCCGCATCTGAACTTCCGCGGCTATGCCGGCAGCATCGCGTCCGGCGAAGTGCGCGTCGGCGAACGCGTGCGCGTGCTGCCGTCCGGCCGGGAAAGCCGCGTCGCGTCGGTGATCACGCCGGCCGGCGAAGCCGACGTCGCGCGTGCCGGCGAAGCGGTGACGCTTACGCTCGCCGACGAAATCGACATCAGCCGCGGCGACATGATCGCGCGTGCCGACGCGCCGCCGGAGGTGGCCGATCAGTTCGAGGCGACGCTCGTGTGGATGCATGACGACCCGCTGCTGCCCGGCCGGCCGTATCTCGTGAAGCTCGGCACGCAGACGGTCGGCGCGACCTGCGCGACGCCGAAGTACAAGATCGACGTGAACACGCGCGAGCATCTCGCCGCGCGCACGCTCGCGCTGAACGAGATCGGCGTGTGCAACCTGAGCTTCGACCGGCCCGTCGCGTTCGATCCGTACGACCGGAACCGTCACACGGGCGGCTTCATCGTGATCGACCGCTTCACCAACGACACGGTCGGCGCCGGGATGCTGCACTTCGCGCTGCGCCGCGCGCACAACGTGCACTGGCAGGCCGTCGACGTCGACCGCGACGCGCGCGCGGCGCAGAAGGCGCAGACGCCGCGCATCGCATGGCTGACCGGGCTGTCCGGCGCGGGCAAGTCGACGATCGCGAACCTCGTCGAGCAGCGGCTGCATGCGCTCGGCAAGCACACGTACCTGCTCGACGGCGACAACGTGCGGCACGGGCTCAACCGCGATCTCGGCTTCACCGAGGCCGATCGCGTGGAGAATATCCGGCGCGTGGCCGAAGTCGCGCGGCTGATGCTCGATGCCGGGCTCATCACGCTCGTGTCGTTCATCTCGCCGTTCCGCGCGGAACGCGACATGGCGCGCGCGCTGGTCGGTGCCGACGAGTTCGTCGAGGTGTTCGTCGACACGCCGCTCGCGGTTGCCGAGGAACGCGATCCGAAGGGGCTGTACAAGAAGGCGCGCAAGGGCGAACTGAAACACTTCACCGGCATCGACTCGCCGTACGAGCCGCCCGCGCAGCCGGAACTGCGCATCGACACGGTGGCCGAGTCGCCGGAAGCGGCGGCGGACCGCATCGTCGCGTACCTGCTGCGCGAGCGCATCGCCTGACCCTCGCCGGCCGCGTCGCACGGGCACGGCCCGCGTCGTCTACTCCGTTCGGATGACGCGGGCCGCCGGCCGGCCGGTATGCTGGGTCGGACGCATTCACCCCGCCCCAGGAGAACTCGAGCATGCGGATCGCGCTGGCGCCCGACGACACGGCCGCGCACGACGGTTTCGACGACGCGGCATGGACGGCCCGCGAACTCAGCGCGTGGCTCGGGCTCGTCTATCAGGGCCTGTCCGAAGCGACGCCGTGGGCGGGCTTTCTCGAAGCGATCCGCGTGCGGCTCGACGCGCGCTTCACGACGCTCGTGCTGCGCAACCCCGGCGGCTCGCGGCGCGGGCTCATCATCAACGCATCGGCCGACGGCCCGCTGCTGCCCGGCGAGCCGTCGTACAGCGAGCAGTTCTATGCGCTGTGCCCGTTTCTCGACCAGCCGCCCGGCCAGGTGTTCACGGCCGACGGGCTGTTCGGCGCCGCCCGCTGGCGCGCGCACGACTTCTACCGGCAGTACCTGCAGCCGCTCGACCTGCGCTTCATCCTCGGCGCGAACCTGCGCGGCGAGCGCGGCGTCGAGTGCGCGTTCTTCGTGAGCCGCCCGCATCATGCCCGCGATTTCGACGCGGCCGAACGCGCGCAGGTCGCGACGCTGCTGCCCCACCTGCAGCGCGCGATCGAGCTGCATGCGGCGCTCGACGTGCTCGACGCCGAGCGCGCGCTGTACGCGGGCACCGTCGACCGGCTCGACGTCGGCACCGCGATCCTCGACGAGGACGGCCGCGTGATCAAGCACAACCGCATCGCCGAACGGCTGATCGCGCAGCAGGACGGACTGTGCCTGCGCCAGGAGCGGCTCCACGCGTCGTGCCCGCTCGACGAGCGCCGGCTGCAGAAGGCGCTGCAGGCCGCGCTCGAGCATTTCCGCACGGGCGCGCTCGGGCGCATCGAGGCCACCACGCTGTCGCGCCCCGGCGGCGCGATGCCGTTGAACGTGCTGCTGCGCCCGCTCGCGCCCTATCGCGGCGCGGAGGACCGCCAGCACCGGCCGGCCGTCGCGGTGTTCGTCCGCGATCCGGCGTCGTCGCCGCAGACCTCGCGCGACATGCTGCACCGGCTGTTTCGCCTCACGCCGATGGAAACCGAGATCGCGCTGCTGCTCGTCGACGGCCTGACGCTCGACGAAGCGGCGGCCGCCACCGGCATCACGAAGAACACCGCCCGCGCGCACCTGCGCGGCATCTTCGCGAAGACGGGCGCCACGCGCCAGGCCGTGCTCGTGAAAATGCTGCTGAACAGCGTCGTGTCGATGGCGTAGCGGCGCCGCCCCCCCGGGGTGACGCCGCTGGCGGTACGAAGCAGTCCGCCGAGCGCCGGTTGTCGTTCGTCTGGCCGCCGCCCATGTCATACGTCATCAGATGTGACAAGGGCTGATGGAATGCTCATGATATCGCCCAATATTTGCACATTTTCCGGGTAAACCCGCGACGCCATCGCAGAATCTCAGGCGTACCATGTCATACGACGACATACTACTTAGATCACCACCCGACGCCGACGCGGGCCGCCGCCCTCGTCCGCTGCCCGACCGGAGACTCCCTTGACCACGCCTGCCCTGCCCGGCCGCGACCCGCTCGCGTCCGCCGTCTCGAAAGTGAAATGGCACGTGCTGCCGCTCGTGCTGATCATGTTCATCGCGAACTACATCGACCGCGTGAACGTCGGCTTCGTCGATCGCCACCTGGAAGCGTCGATCGGTATCGGCGCGGCCGCGTACGGGCTCGGTGCCGGCCTGTTCTTCGTCGGCTACGCGCTGTTCGAGGTGCCGTCCAACCTGCTGATGCAGCGCTACGGCGCGCGCATCTGGCTCGCGCGGATCATGGCGACGTGGGGCATCGTCGCCGCCGCGATGGCGTTCGTGTGGAACGACACGTCGTTCTACGTGCTGCGCTTCCTGCTCGGCGCGGCCGAGGCCGGCTTCTTCCCCGGCGTCGTGCTGTACCTGTCGCAATGGCTGCCGCCGCAGGAGCGCGGCAAGGCGATGGCGATCTTCCTCGGCGGCTCCGCGTTCGCGTCGGTGCTGTCCGGGCCCGTCACCGGCGCGCTGCTGTCGATCCACGGCTTCGGCCTGCAAGGCTGGCAGTGGATGTTCCTGATCGAAGGGATGTTCTCGGTCGCGCTGTGCGGCGCGAGCTGGCTGCTGCTGAAGTCGCACATCCGCGACGCGACGTGGCTCACCGCCGACGAACGCGCGGCGCTCCAGAACGCGCTCGATGAAGAACGCGCGACCCGCGACGTGCGCTCGAAAGTGCACGTATCCGCCGCCACGCTGCTGCGCGACCCGCAGATCATGCTGTTCTGCTTCCTGTATTTCGCGATCCAGCTGACGATCTATGCGGCCACCTTCTGGCTGCCGACCATCATCCGCAAGATGGGCGGCCTCACCGATTTCCAGGTCGGCCTCTACAACACGATTCCGTGGATGATCGCGATCGGCGCGATGTACGGCTTCGCGGTGCTGTCCGCGAAGTGGAAGCATCCGCAGCGCTGGCTGTCGTTCGCGCTCGTGCTCGCCGCGTGCGGGCTGTTCGCGTCGACGTCGCACGATCCCGTCTGGTCGTTCGCGTCGATCTGCTTCGCCGCGCTCGGCTTCAAGGCCGCGGCGTCGCTGTTCTGGCCGATCCCGCAGGGCTACCTCGACACGCGCGTGGCCGCCGCCGTGATCGCGCTGATCAACTCGGTCGGCAACCTCGGCGGCTTCGTCGCGCCAACGGCCTTCGGCTATCTGAAGCAACATACGGGTTCGATCACGGGCGGCCTCTATGCGCTCGCGATCGCCTCCCTCGTCGCCGCAGTCGCCGCGCTGCTCGCCCGCACGCATCGGCGCAGCGATCCGCCGCGCGGCCTGCCGGCCGACGAGTCCTTCACGAACACCACCATGCTCCGTCATGCCGAACACTGACCGCCTGACCGTCGTCGTCTCGAATGCCGTCGACGGCGACCTCGCCACGTTCTCGCTCACGTCCGACGGCGCGCTCGCGCCGCTCGCCCGCTACCCGGCCGGCGACGTCGCGATGCCGGTCGCCGTGCAGCCCGATCGTGCGCGGCTGTACGTCGCGACGCGCGGCGCGGCGCCGACGATCGTCGCATTCCGCGTCGCGACGGGCACCGGCGCGCTCGCCCGCATCGGCGCGACCGCGATCGACGCGAGCCACGCGTACCTGTCGCTCGATCGCAGCGGCCGCTGGCTGCTCGGCGCGTCGTACGGCGGCAACGCGCTGAGCCTCTACGACGCCGCGCGCGTGCGCGACGGCGACGGCGAGCCGCTGCAGGTCGCGGACGGCATCGCGAACGCGCATGCCGTCGTCGTATCGCCGGACAATCGGTTCGCATACGTGAGCTCGCTCGGCTCGGACCGGATCTTCACGTTCGCGCTGGTCGAGAATGCCGGCGGCCTGCGCGCGGTCGAGCACGGTGAAACGCGCGTGCCGGGCGGCTTCGGCCCGCGTCACCTGCGCTTCGCGCGCGACGGCCGCACGCTCGTCGCGGTCAGCGAATTCCAGGCCACGCTCGCGGCCTTCCCGCGCGACGTCGACAGCGGCCGCCTCGGCGACGCACAGGTCAGCGCGCGTCACCCGGCCGTCGCCGACCTCGCACAAGGCCATGCGCGCCCGCCCGCGCCGACCGAACCCGCCGTGTGGGCCGCCGATCTCCACCTGACGCCCGACGAGCGCTTCGCGTATGTCAGCGAACGCACGTCGAGCCAGTTGCTCTGCTATCGCCGCCATCCGGACGGCACCTTCGAACCCGCGCACGCGACGGCCACCGAAACGCAGCCGCGCGGCTTCGCGATCGATCCGTCGGGACGTTGGCTCGTCGCGTGCGGCGAGCAGTCGGAATACGTGTCGGTCTACGCGATCGCGCCAGGCGACGGCACGCTGTCGTTGCATGCGCGCGTGCCGGGCGGTCGCGGGGCGAACTGGGTTGCGATCGTCTGACGGGTCGAATGACCGATGGATCGATGCAGGGCGCACGACCGACTCCGGCCCGCGCCGCCCTGCGCGCCGTCAGCGCCGCTCGCTCGGCGCGACGCCGGTCCAGCGCTTGAACGCGCGCGTGAAATTGGCGCGGTCGGTATAGCCGACCCGCGCCGCGATCTCGTCGACCGGCAGGCGCGTGCCCTCGAGCAACCGGAGCGCATCGCGCAGCCGGATCTCGTCGAGCAGCGCCGAATAGGTCGCGCCGAATTCCGCGAGCTTGCGTTTCAGCGTGCGCGCCGACACGTGCAGCTCGCGCGCGACTTCGTCCACCGACGGATAACCGGCGTCGCCGCAGATCAGCAGGTTGCGCACGCGCTCGACGATGCTTTCCGCATAGCCGAGCCGCGCGAGCTCGGCCTCGCATTGCTGGACGATCATCTGCGCGGTCTGCGCGTTCGCGGTGCCGATCGGCTCGTCGAGCAGCGCGGCGTCGCAGCGGATGCGGTTCGCGCTCGCGTCGAAATGACAGCGCGGCAGCCGCGCGCGATAGCGCTCGAACCACGGCGGTTCGGGCCATTCGAAATGCAGCTCCGCGCGCGACTGCAGCGTGCGACCCGGCGCGGGATCGAGCAGCGAGTTGAACAGGATCGCCGTCTCGACCAGGAAATTTTCCACCGCGAACTGGCGCAGCCGGCCGAGCGGAAACGCCTCGAGCACGTCGATATCGACGATCCCGTCGCGCTGCGCGAGCCGCACCGAAAAGAACGGCACGCGCGTCGGCAGATAGCGGATCCCGAGCGCGATCGCCTCGCCGAGCGTCGCGCAACTCATCAGCCCGAAGCCGATCAGCCCGGATTTCGTGAGACTGCTGCGCAGGCCGATCTCGATCGCGATCGACGGATCGTCCGTCGCCTCGAGCAGGTTGAACACGATCGCCGCCTGTTGCAGCGGCGTGATGCGCGCGTCGGGCCGGGCAAGCCGGTCGCGCTCGACGCCCGACCCGGCGAGAATCCGGCCGCCGTCGATGCCGCGCTCCTCGGCGAGCATCAGCATGAACAGCGCATACGCGGACGATACCGTCGCCTTGTTCAGCTGGCGCGCGGCATCCGGAACGGACAAGGCCATGCGGCGGACTCCGGAGCGGTTTCGGCGGATTGTAGCGTCGCTGGCCCGCAATGACACCACGGCGGCACTCTAGCCGCATGACGCCGCAGCGCGGGCCGGCGGGCAGGCCCATGTGGCCCGAAATGACACCATGATTGGCACCGGCGGCCCTCGCATGCGCCACGACGCGCACCTATGCTTGTCACATCGGCATTGCGCCCCACTCTTTCCGCACGGATTCCGGTCGATGAGCCAATCTGCACGAACCGTCTTTCGCCACGACGCCGACAAGGTCGCGTACGTCCGCCGCGAGGTCAACGCCGCGAGCGACGCGATCCGCGCGCGCTTTCCGTTGCTCGACAACCAGAACCTCGTCGGCGCGACCGTGATGGCCGTGTCGGTGAGCGCGATGCTCGCGATCGCCTGGCTGTATGCGCGCGGCGCGATCGCGTGGTACGTCGCGCTGCCGCTCGCCGCGTTCGTCACGTCGCTGATCCACGAGCTCGAGCACGACCTGATCCACCTGATGTACTTCAAGAAGACGCCGTGGGCCTATCACCTGATGATGGCGCTGTGCTGGCTCACGCGGCCGGGCACGATCAACCCGTGGACGCGCCGGCGCATGCACCTGCATCACCACAAGGTGTCGGGCGGCGAATCGGATCTCGAGGAATTCGGCATCACCAACGGCGAACGCTGGGGCGTGAAGCGGCTGCTGATGATCGCGGACGGGATGCTCGCCGTCGTGCTGCGGCCGCATGCGATGCGCCGCAAGGTCAAGCAATACGTGGCCGCGCAGCCGGTGCAGGATGCGGCCGAACGCGTGCAACTGCGCATCGAGCAGGTGTCGTCCTACATGCCGATCGGTCACCTGTACTACGCGCTGTGGCACGCGTTCATCGTCTATCACGCCGGCCTGTTCGCGCTGCACGCGCTCGGCTATGCGGTGACCGTGCCGGCCGTCGTCGAGCGCGTGATGCACGTCGTCGATTTCCTCGCGGTCGTGTGGCTCGGGCCGAACTTCGTGCGCAGCTTCTGCATCAACTTCGTCAGCTCGAACATGCATTACTTCGGCGACATCGATTCGCGCAACGTGATCCAGCAGACGCAGGTGCTGAATCCGTGGTGGATGCTGCCGTTCCAGCTGTTCTGCTTCAACTTCGGCAGCACGCACGCGATCCATCACTTCGTGGTGCGCGATCCGTTCTACATCCGGCAGCTCACCGCGCGCACCGCGCATCAGGCACTGCGTGAAGTCGGCGTGCGCTTCAACGACGTCGGCACGTTCAGGCGTGCGAATCGGTGGGGCGCGTATCGTCCGGCGCGCGGTGAGCGCGGCACGCGGCGGGCCGACGCTTGACGGCAGCGCGCGGCGTCGCTCGTCGCGCCGGTCCCGTTAGTCCATCAGTCGCCGATCGGCGGCATCGGCCCCTGCCCGCGGATCCACGCCCAGTTCGCGAGTTCGGCCATTTCCTTGTCGCCGCGGCTGTCGCCGTAGGCGAAGAGCTTCGCGGGCAGCCGGTTGCCCCACCAGCCGCGCAAGCGCACGACCTTCTGCGGGCCCCAGCAGTTCTCGCCGTTCAGTCGTCCGGTGAACGTGCCGCGCTCGAACGCGAGGCGCGTCGCGAGCACCGTGTCGATGCCGGCCGTCTTCGCCCACTTCTCCAGATACAGCGACGGCGACGCGCTGACCAGCACGACTTCATGCCCGCGCGCCTGATGCTCGCGCACCCGTTCCAGCATGTCCGGGCGCACGAGGTTCGGCAGGTAGCCGTCGACGAAGCTGCGCGCCAATCCGTCGAGCGCGTCCTCGCGGATCGGCCCGAGCGCGAACCACGCGAACTTCGCTTTCGCATCGCCGCGCGACAACAGGCCCGCCTTCATCGCGACGATCCACGGCAACGCGCGCAGCCCGGCCCATGCGAAACGCGGCGTACCGACCGCGTAGCGGACGAAATGGCGAAAGCTGTCGGTGGTGGTGATGGTGCCGTCGAAATCGAATGCGGCGACGATGCGGTCGGTCATGGAGAGGCGGGAAAGCGGTGACATGCCCGGGAAGATAGCAGACTCGCGGTGCCGTGGGTCCCGGCACGGGCGTGAATGGGGACGCGGTTCTTCTGCGCGGCCACATTCGAAACGACGCAGGGCCGCCTTGCGAGCCGCGGGAGGCGGCTTCCCGGCCGATTTTGGCGAATCGCCAAAGGGAGTGGCGACCATCCGCCAGAGTTTGCTATACTCTTGGTCTTCCGGAGAGATGGATGAGTGGTTTAAGTCGCACGCCTGGAAAGCGTGTATAGGTTAATCGCCTATCGGGGGTTCGAATCCCCCTCTCTCCGCCAGAACACTAGCAAAGACGGGCCTCTCGGCCCGTTTTTCATTTGTACCCGCCAATCGTCGGCGCGGCTCTCGTTGCTCAAGTGGCACTCGTCGTGAGCAACTACTTTCCTCTCGATTTCCTCCCTCTGCGTCGGTACGATCTCCACCATCATCGAGACCATGCGGGGAAACCATGGGCGTCTACGAGCAAATTCAGAAGCTCGCATACGAGCGAACTAGACGCGTGATGCAGTCGTGCTGGATTGCGCACGTCAAGGAACTGAACCGCCTTTCGTTGCGTACGACTCGATCGGAGCCCCGCAAGAAACCGTGCCCGCCCCGTTATCGGGAGGTCATCGAAGCCGCTTTGCGCGAGCTCGGGATTTTGCACTCGCCACCAACAGGGGAGACGATATGCCAACCAAGCGAGTTTCCCCGCGGGTATCCATCACCTGTTCCGCGCCCGTGTACTGAGGCTTGATAAGAGATTCACTTTCTTCTCGTTGTTCACTTGTACCCTCCGACGGTTGGAGGCCGTTAAGCGCAGTTGGCGTAATCTTGCAGCTCATTTTCCTGCCACCGTCGCTTAATAGCAGTTCGTGTTCGTGATAGTACCCATTTGTGTCGAAGTGCAGTGGACGTTGTTCAGCCGCACGGTGCGAGGCTGGCGCGCGTTGACCACGTGCATGTAATTGGCCCACGCGTTGAGATTGGTCGCAAACTGCTGGTTAGCTATCTGTTGCGCTTGAAGCTGACGGTCTTGGTCCTGAATCAGTCGGGCTTCTCGATACTGCCGGTCGACATCAACGGCTGCTTTACCGATCTCGTATCGACGCTGCGCGAACTCTCCGTAAGTGAGTTTCTGCTGATAGAGCGCAACGACCAGCTCGCTTACTTTTGCTTCAGCCTCAGTTCCGAACGCAATCTCTTGGCGGATGAATGACAGGTCCAGTGGTGTCGCATTCGGGGGAATGACGTCGACTGTTCGTTCGCGCTCCATGCACGCATCTCGCAGTTTTGCCCACTTTGCAATAAGCGGCCGTTCCATCGCTGTCGGAAAGGCATCTAGTGACGCGTACTGGAACGGAGGTGGCTCGTCCAGCTTTCGCGAAAATTCAACCTTGTCGCGAATGGGGTCGAGCTCCGGCGTCGACATGTCGGCTGTGCACTTCTTGTGTACGGCATCGAACTGCGCGACAAGCGCATCGTGCTGCGCCTGAGCGGCGTCGGCAGCTTCCTTGCGATGCAGACTCCCCCCGCCGTTCGCATATCCCCGCGTGCCGGGCAGACAGTCGGCCCACGGTATCCCGAGTGCGCAATCCGCCGGATGATTTGCGAAACCCGGCCCCACACTACTGCAGCCGCCGACCAGAGTCAGAACCACTGGAACGGCAATTACCTTCTTGTTCATGATGTGGCCCCCCGAGGTGCCGTCTACTGTATCGCTTCTGTCATGCGGCCATATCGAATGTCCTACGATACCCCGAGGGCATGGCGGGTACGCAACGACGACCCTCTCTCCGCCAGGACACATGAAGCCCCTTGATTTCCCTGAGAAATCAAGGGGCTTTTCTTTTTCCCGCCGCGATGTCCCGCATCCGGCGCCTGCGCGTCACGGATGCCGAATGTAATCCACCAGCGCCCTCGTATATTCATCCGGCTGTCGATCGAGCAAACTCACCGCGATCGCCACCGCGAACCCCGCCGGCACGCCGAACACGCCTGAACTGATCGGCTCGATCCCGAACCACGTGCGCCCCGCGAACCCGGTCAGCTGCGTGAAGTACGGATACGTCGACACGATGTAGTACACGCACACCGCCAACCCCGTCACCATCCCGGCGATCGCCCCGCGCGTCGTCGTGCGCTTCCAGAACACCCCGAGCACCAGCACCGGAAAGAAGCTCGACGCCGCGAGCGAAAACGCCGCCCCGACCAGAAACAGAATCTTCCCCGTATTGAGCGACGCGACATACGACGCGAACAGCGCGACGCCAAGCAGCAAGACCTTCGAGATCGTCACGCGCCGCTGGCTCGACGCATCCGGCGCGACCATGCAGTAATAGACGTCGTGCGACAACGCATTCGCGATCGTCAGCAGCAACCCGTCCGCGGTCGACAGCGCCGCGGCCAGCGCTCCGGCCGCGATCAGCCCCGACACGACATACGGCAGCCCCGCGATCTCCGGCGCGGCCAGCACGACCATGTCCGGCTGCATCTGGATTTCCGACCAGTGCACGATGCCGTCGCGAATCACCTCGACGACGCTGATCAGGTCCGGTTCGAAGTGGTGCCACTGCGTGACCCACGCGGGCAGCTCGGCGATCGGCCGCCCGACGAGGCTGGTGAGAATCTCGTACTTGATCATCACCGCGAGCACCGGCACGCTCAGGTAGAACAACGCGATGAAGAACAGCGTCCAGCCGACCGAGCGCCGGGCCGATGCGACCGACGTCGTCGTGTTGTAGCGCGTGAGGATATGCGGCAGGCTCGCGGTGCCAAGCGACAGGCACAGCAGCAGCGCGAGGAAATTCCGCTCGCGCGGCTTGCGGTCGTCGTCGTTCGCCGCGGGAAACGGCTCGTGCATCGGCACGGGTGGCTCGGCGCGTGCCAGCAGATCGTCGCGCGCCTGGGTCCAGGTCACGCGCGCCGCCGTCGGGTCGCGCGGGAAGTCGGCCAGCTCGCGCTCGCGCTGATTGATCTCGCGCAGCGGCCCGTTGTGGCGCCGCAGGTCCGCAAGCTGGTCGACGAGTTGCCGGCGCGCGTCCGCATACGATGTGGGCAAGCGATCGAGCTGCGCCTGCACGACCGCGGCCTGCCGGCGATACGCATCGCGCACCTGCTGCTCCTCGGCCGCGTCGCGCAGTTGCGCCTCGCGCGCCGCCACGCGTTCCATCAGCTTGCCGTAATTGAATTGCGGCACCGGTCCGAGGCCGTTCTTCATCGCGATCAGCGACACGGGAATCAGGATCGCGCTGATCAGGATGATGTACTGCGCGACCTGCGTCCACGTGACCGCGCGCATCCCGCCGAGAAACGAGCACACGAGAATGCCCGCGAGCCCGCAGAAGATCCCGATCGCGAAGTCGACGCCGATGAAGCGCGTCGCGATCAGCCCGATCCCCTGAATCTGCGCGACCAGGTAGACGAACGAGCACAGGATCGCGGCGCCGGCCGCGAGCGCGCGCACGGCGGTGCTCGAAAAGCGCGTGCCGAGGAAATCGGGAATCGTGTAGCGCGCGAGCTTGCGCACGTACGGCGCGAGCAGGAACGCGACGAGGCAGAACCCGCCCGTCCACCCCATCACGTACGCGAGCGCGTCGTAGCCGGTTGCGTAGAGCGAGCCGGCGAGACCGATGAACGACGCCGCCGACAGCCAGTCGGCCGCCGTCGCCATCCCGTTGAACGCGGACGGCACGCGCCGCCCGGCCACGTAGTATTCGACGAGATCGGACGTACGCGACAGCAGCCCGATCACCGCATACACGGCAATCGGCACGAACAGGAACACGTAGCCGATCCACACGCCGGAACCGGTCGCGCGCTCGATCCGCCACAGCAGCAGCACGAACCCGAGAAAGCCGAGCGTGTAAAGCGCGTACGCGCGAATCAGTCGATGCGTCAGCATGGATCAGCGGGCATGGTGAGCATTGCCCGCCTGCGCCGCATGTTCGTCGTACGCGCGCCGCAGCACGCGGTCCGCGCGCTGCATCAGGCCGATGTAGACGACGATCAGCACGAGATACACGAGAATCGCGCCCTGCGCGCCGACATAGAACGGCAGGCTGAAACCGGCGAAGCGGATGCCCGCGAGCGCGGGCGCGAAGAACGGCACGACGAACGACACCGTGAAGCCGATCGCCATCAGCACCACGATCAGCACGACGTTGAAACGCCAATAGCGCGCATGGGCACGCGCGAGCGGCTCGGGAACGGGCGGCGGCGCGGCGGGCGCCGGACGGGACGGAACGGTCATGCCGTTATTTAGCAAAAAGCCCCTGCGCGGGCAATCGGGATTGCCGCGCAGGGGCTCGTGCGCGCAACGTGCGCAACAGGCGCGGTCAGCGCACTTCGGCGAGCTGCTCGAGGATCGCCGGGTTCTCGAGCGTGGACGTGTCCTGCGTGATCGCCTCGCCCTTGGCGAGCGAGCGCAACAGGCGCCGCATGATCTAGTC
>NZ_LOSU01000042.1:0-938 GCF_001522185.1 Burkholderia sp. RF2-non_BP3
CAGGGCTCGCAGCTCACGAACAAGTACGCGGAAGGGTATCCGGGCAAGCGTTACTACGGCGGCTGTGAATACGTCGACGTGGTCGAGCAACTGGCGATCGACCGCGTGAAGCAGCTGTTCGGCGCGGAAGCCGCGAACGTGCAGCCGAACTCGGGTTCGCAGGCGAACCAGGGCGTGTTCTTCGCCATGCTCAAGCCGGGCGACACGATCATGGGCATGAGCCTCGCACACGGCGGCCACCTGACGCACGGCTCGCCGGTGAACATGTCGGGCAAGTGGTTCAACGTCGTGAGCTACGGCCTGAACGAAAACGAAGACATCGACTACGACGCCGCCGAGAAGCTGGCGAACGAACACAAGCCGAAGCTGATCGTCGCGGGCGCGTCGGCATTCGCGCTGAAGATCGACTTCGAGCGTCTGGCGAAGATCGCGAAGTCGGTCGGCGCGTACCTGATGGTCGACATGGCGCACTACGCCGGCCTGATCGCGGCGGGCGTGTATCCGAACCCGGTGCCGCACGCGGACTTCGTGACGACGACGACGCACAAGAGCCTGCGCGGCCCGCGCGGCGGCGTGATCCTGATGAAGGCCGAATACGAGAAGCAGATCAACTCGGCGATCTTCCCGGGCATCCAGGGCGGCCCGCTGATGCACGTGATCGCGGCGAAGGCGGTGGCGTTCAAGGAAGCGCTGTCGCCGGAATTCAAGGCTTACCAGGAGAAGGTGGTCGAGAACGCGCGCGTGCTGGCCGAAACGCTGGTCAAGCGCGGGCTGCGGATCGTGTCGGGCCGTACGGAAAGCCACGTGATGCTGGTGGACCTGCGTGCGAAGAACATCACGGGCAAGGCAGCGGAAGCGGCGCTGGGCGCGGCACACATCACGGTGAACAAGAACGCGATCCCGAACGATCCGGAAAAGCCGTTCGTGACGAGCGGGAT